>NZ_JAEMGT010000213.1:0-2598 GCF_017655185.1 Rahnella sp. ChDrAdgB13
GAAAGCTTGCTGAATGAGAGGTTGCAGACCTGAGGCTGCAATCCCGAAATGAAGGCACCGCGCAGCGGCAAGCTTTCCAGCCTGTCACTGCAGTCACTGAAACATAGCCAGCGAGCGTTAGCACGTGTTGAAAAAGCGAAGGGAGATCCAAGAGGGAAAAAGCATTTTTCCCTCTTGGTCGGTTTCAGCGCGAAAGGCCGAGTGATAACCGTTATTAAGAAACCGAAATTATCTCAGTCGGAAGTTAATTTATCCCGCGAGTTTACTCGGCAAAGAAGCTCTGTTTCAATGCCCGCTCCACACCCCGCAGCTCTGCTAATCCGCGTAAGCGGCCAATCGCCGAATATCCCGGATTGGTTTTTTTATGCAAATCATCCAGCATCTGATGGCCGTGATCCGGACGCATCGGGATTGCGCGCAGGTTACCGGCTTTGCGGCGGGTTTGCTCTTCGGTCAGAATCGCTTTGATAACTGCAACCATGTCCACGTCGCCGTCCAGATGATCGGCTTCGTGGAAGCTCCCAGGGACTTCTTCGCGCTGCGTGGCGCGCAGATGGATGAAGTGAACACGGTCGGCGTAGGTCGTCATCATCTTCACTAAATCATTGTCTTCGCGAACGCCGTATGAACCGGTGCAGAAACAGAAACCGTTGTGGATGCTGTCGACGGCTTCTTTCAGCCACTGCATATCTTCAATGGTGGAGATAATGCGCGGCAGGCCGAGGATAGGGCGCGGAGGATCATCCGGGTGAACCGCCAGACTGATCCCGCACTGCTCGGCTACCGGCACGATGCTGCGCAGGAAGTGCGCCATGTTTTCGCGCAGTTTGGCTTTATCGATGCCGTCGTAAGTGGCGAGACGCGCACGGAACTGATCCAGCGTATAGCCTTCTTCCGCGCCCGGTAAACCGGCAATAATGTTAGACACCAGCTGGTCTTTTTCCGCCTGTGTCATCGCAGCAAAGTAATCCGCAGCCTGTTTTTGCTCTTCCGCGCTGTAATCGGATTTAGCGCCTTCACGTTTCAGAAGATGCAATTCGAAAGCGGCGAACGCGATGTGGTCAAAACGCAGGGCGCGGGAACCGTCCGGCAATAAATAACCCAGATCCGTGCGCGTCCAGTCCAGAACCGGCATGAAGTTGTAGCAGACCGTATCGATGCCGCATTCCGCCAGGTTATGGATAGATTGCTGATAATTGGCGATGTGCTTCTCAACATCTCCGCTGCGGGTTTTGATTTCCTCATGCACCGGAATACTTTCTACCACTGACCACACCAGACCTTTCGCTTCCAGCTGTGCCTGACGTTTTTTGATTTCATCCACCGGCCAGACTTCACCGTTCGGGATATGGTGCAGGGCGGTCACCACGCCGGTCGCGCCAGCCTGACGCACATCATCGAGTGAAACCGGGTCATTCGGGCCGTACCAACGCCAAGTCTGTTCCATGTGTTTTCCTTAAAAGTGTTATCTGACATCTGAATGTAGTTGACGCATGGCCGGTGATAAGTTCAATCTTAATGCGCGGTCTGGTCAGGTGGTCTGCTGGTCAGGCCATCAGACCGACATATGATTCAGCATCGAACCGATCATTAATGTGATCGGGATAACAGATTTGGGATCCAGCACCTGCATGGAGAAAATAATGGATTTGCCGACCCTGAAAGTCGAAAGGCTCTATCGCCAGATTTCTAATGTACTGATTAATTGCATTAATACCGGCCAGTTCGCGCCGGGAGCGATGATCCCTTCAGAGCGCGATCTGGCCAAACAGCTGGGCGTCAGCCGTTCTTCCATCCGCGAGGCGCTGATTGCGCTGGAGATCACCGGCTGGGTGGAAATCCGCACAGGCACCGGCGTTTACGTCAACGACCCGCTCCCGCAAGCGCCCCCCGCTACGCCGGTGATGTCGTCGGAAGAAGAGTTCAGCCTGCAATCGCTGGTCAGGGCGCGGCAGATTTACGAATCAATGACCGCCGAACTGGCCGCGCTGAACGGCACGGATGATCAGCGGGCCAAACTGAAAGAAATCGCCGATGAGCTAAATAGCCTGAATGCCAACAACGACGCGTTTCTGGAAGCCGACCGTCGGTTTCATCTGATGATTAGCGAAATGACCGGCAACGAAGTCCTGCACGACATGATGGGATACCTGTGGGACAAACGCCGTTCCCGCCGGTTTATGCGGCTTGAAAGCCATTACACCGAAGTCGATTTCGCCCGTGAAATGAATGCTGACCATCAGGGGATTTTGGACGCCATTCTGGCGAAAGATGGTGCAGGGGCGAAGGCAAGAATGAGCCGGCATTTACAGCATGTGTATGACCAGTTATTTGCGGAATGACAGTGTCAATGCCGGACACAGGCGGTTTTTAAATTCAACACCAACACCTTGGGCTCGCCGCCCAAACTGGCCCAGAGGACGCGTAAGCGCGCGCCCTCTGGACTCCCGCGCTTCTTCACTGCGCGCTGTCGCTCGCTGGCTATGTTTCAGCAGCCGCAGCGACAGGCTGGAAATCTTGCCGCTACGCGGTGCCTTCATTTCGGGATTGCAGCCTCAGGTCTGCAACCTCTCATTCAGCAAGCTTTCTGAATCGCCC
>NZ_JAEMGT010000214.1:0-4499 GCF_017655185.1 Rahnella sp. ChDrAdgB13
TGCCAGGCATCAAATAAGTGGAAAGCCCTGTACTGACGTACAGGGCTTTTTGCTATGGGAAATTTGGGGAAATTTGGGGAAATTTGAAGGGATTTGTAGTTACTTTCATTCTTTCCTGACTGACTCTCTGCCAGAAAACTGTGCGTCAGGGAGCAATGAATCGGTTAAACTAAGCTCAAATTAGTCACCAATGAGTAATCTAGTTATGTCGATTGACGACACATCTCTTCAATCCCGAAATACCTTTTCCCTGGCTGCACATGCTGCTGAAATCGTGAGCGTTTGTAGTGTGGAACAGCTGATCACTGCCTGGAAGTCTGCGAACGAAAAGCAGCAACCCTTCCTGCTTTTAGGTGAAGGAAGCAACGTTCTTTTTCTTGATAATTTTGCCGGTATGGTCGTTTTGAACCGGATAAAAGGCATTGAACTGGCTGAAGATAAGGATGAATGGCTATTGCATGTCGGTGCCGGAGAAAACTGGCATGGGCTGGTTTGCTACGCATTGGAACACAATATTCCGGGGCTGGAAAACTTGGCTCTGATCCCCGGTTGTGTAGGCTCGGCGCCTATTCAGAACATTGGTGCTTATGGAATTGAGCTGCAAAGTGTCTGTAATTATGTTGATGTTTTAGATCTGCAAACCGAAAAACTGGTGCGTTTAAGTGATGAAGATTGTCAGTTCGGCTATCGCGAAAGCATCTTTAAGCATTCTTATAAAAACGGTTATGCAATCGTAGCCGTCGGTTTGAAGCTGACGAAGCAATGGCTGCCGAAGCTCACTTATGGTGACCTGACTCGTCTGGATCCCCAGACTGTAACGCCGCAGGAGATCTTTGATTCAGTATGCTCAATGCGACGCAGCAAATTACCGGATCCTGCTGTCACCGGGAATGCGGGCAGTTTCTACAAAAACCCAACCGTTGATGCTTTGGTTGCAGAGAAAATCAGCAGCCAATACCCTTCAATGCCCTCTTACCCACAAGCCAATGGACACGTAAAACTGGCCGCGGGTTGGTTAGTTGAACAGGCCGGCCTGAAAGGTTTTAGTATTGGCGGCGCAGCGGTGCATGAGAAACAGGCCTTGGTACTCATTAATAAAGACCATGCGAGCAGCGGCGATGTTCGAGTGTTGGCGAAACATGTTCGTGATGTAGTTGCCGAAAAATTTGGTATCTGGCTTGAGCCTGAAGTCCGTTTCATTGCCGCACAAGGTGAAGTGAATGCCGTGGAGGCTCTGTCATGAGGGATATTACAGTACCACTGCAATTGATCTCAATTTTGGCCGATGGTGAGTTTCATTCTGGTGAGCAGCTAGGTACAGCCATGGGAATGAGTCGCGCTGCAATTAATAAGCATATACAGACAGTGAGGGACTGGGGGGTCGATATCTTCACGGTTCCTGGAAAAGGCTACAGCCTGCCTTATCCTATTCAGTTGTTGGAAGAGGAGAAGATTCTCGCCATGCTCCCGGCTGGTGGAGTCAGTGTCCTGCCCGTGATTGATTCAACTAATCAGTATCTGATGGACAGGATTGGTCAGCTGAATTCTGGTGATGCCTGTGCCGCTGAATATCAGCAGGCTGGGCGAGGCCGCCGCGGTCGTAAGTGGTTTTCACCTTTCGGCAGTAATCTTTATCTTTCCATGTACTGGAAACTGGAACAAGGTCCCGCTGCGGCAATGGGGCTGAGCCTGGTGATCGGGATTGTCATGGCGGAAGTGCTTCATCGCCTTGGGGCGGTAGATGTCCGGGTTAAATGGCCTAATGATCTTTATCTCAATGACCGTAAGCTGGCTGGTATCCTCGTTGAATTGACAGGAAAAACTGGAGATGCTGCTCATCTTGTTATCGGTGCTGGTATTAACCTAAAAATGCGTGAACCTGCGACCGATACCATCAACCAGGGTTGGATCAACTTGCAGGAAGCGGGCGTGAATATCGATCGCAACGAACTGACAGCGACGTTACTCAAAGAGTTGCGTTCTGCTTTAGTTCATTTTGAACAGGAAGGTCTGACACCGTTTATTGCCCGTTGGCGGGATTTAGATAATTTCCTCGACCGGCCGGTTAAATTGCTGATTGGTGATCAGGAAATTCTTGGCATCGAACGGGGAATTGATCCCCAGGGCGCATTGTTGCTCGAGCAAGATGGTCTTATTAAACCGTATATTGGGGGTGAGATTTCACTTCGCAGTGCCTGAATAAGATAAAGGAGAGCATCGGCTCTCCTTTATTCAACTCTAAAATACTTATTTTCTCAACCGGACGCTTTCAACCGCATGATTCGCGCTTTTCGTCAGTATTAGACTGGCTCTTTCCCGAGTTGGTAATATATTTTCTTTTAAATTCAATCCGTTAATTTCATCCCACAACTGGGTCGCAATGTTTACTGCTTCTTCTTCCGGCAGTTTTGCATAGTGATGAAAATAGGAGTCGGGATCAGAGAATGCACCCTGGCGGAATTTTAGGAAGCGATTAATATACCAGCCCTGCAATAAATCTTCCGGAGCATCAACGTATATTGAGAAATCAACAAAGTCAGAAACAAATACATGATGTGGATCGTGAGGATAATCCATACCACTTTGTAAAACATTGAGCCCTTCAAGAATTAAAATATCTGGCTGCTCAATAACTTTATTCCCATCGGGGATCACATCATAAATCAGATGCGAATACACCGGGGCAGTAACACGTTTAGCGCCTGATTTAACTTCAGAAACGAAGTTTACCAACTGATGCATATCGTAAGATTGCGGGAACCCCTTCTTCTTCATGATCCCACGTTCTTGCAGCGTTTTATTGGGATAGAGAAATCCATCAGTAGTAATCAGCTCCACTGAGCGATGCTCCGGCCAACGGCTCAGCAACGCCTGAAGGACACGCGCTGTTGTGCTCTTGCCCACAGCAACACTTCCCGCAATGCCGATGACATAAGGTATTTTCTGTCCGTCTGTACCGAGGAACTGTTCAAGCACAGCTTGCCGGCGCAAGTTGGAACTGATGTAAAAATTGAGAAGGCGTGAAAGCGGCAGATAGATCTGCGCGACTTCCTCGAGGGATAAATCCTCATTGATACCTTTCAGGTTCACGACTTCCGCTTCTTTGAGCGTTAGCGGTACTGAATCACGTAAGGCTGCCCACTGCGCACGATCGAACTGCAGATAAGGAGTTGCCAAAGATGGGTCTCTTTTTTTCATAAGTTAAAGTCTGCCTGTTAGCGCAGGTCAGGAAAGGCGATCACGCCAACTCCAGACAGTAAACCAGCAGCATATTATAGACACCTTAATTTTCAGGAGAGATCTTTTTCTTATAACTTATCGATTTCTTTGATTGAGTTTAAAAATTTTTAAGAAAGTTATGCAAACAAGGACGATGTCGTAAAAGATTGGGGCGGCTTTCGTCGCCCCGTGGGGATCAAAAGAGGGGAGGGGAGGAACAGGTAAACGCAGTGAGCCGTTTATAGTAGACCACTTCATTTTTCCGGCTGTAGCGGTCAGATTCAGCTTTGAAAGCTGCACAGCGGTAACCCTGAGCACGGTAAAAGGCTTCTGCTTCAGACCCCGATTGCATATCGGAAGACAGAACAGTACAACGCAGATTCTGAGCAGTGTGCTCCAGTTCACGTATTAACAATCTTCCGACGCCCCGCCGTCTGGCACGAGTACAAACCAAAAGAGTATTAATTTCTGCCTCATGCGGTGAATCTGCCGGTTGCGTTAAATTCAGCTGGACTGTTCCCATAACACCTTTTTCATCCCGGGCAATCCAAAGCAAACGCTTATTTTGAGCAAGCGCGTGGCGCAAATAATTGAAAGAATCCTCGGCATCTTTCTGTTCAATTGCGTAGGGAAACCCCGCGGATCGTCCCTGTTGGTTGGCCTCTACCAGAAGTTGAGTCAGTTCGTCGCGGTAAATAGGTAATGTCGCCGCATTCAGCATGACTATTTTCATTGCAGCACTCCTATAAGAAACAGCGCGTCCGAAAAGAAGACTGCAAAAATTACGCCAACAAAAAATGCTTTTAAATCAGTACTAGCCGAAAAGAAAACGCCGATTGGGGGTCTTTGATGCAGCAACTGCACATTTTCAGTGCATAAATCGTACAGTTGGGCGGTGTGAATGATTTTTTTAAGATGAACAGAGATGAAAAGGCGCACCAGTGGCTCGACAGTGAGATATGAGGGGGACGTTTTTGCACATTATTTGAACCTTCAAGCGCCTTAATTAGGGCAAAAGCCTATTTTTTGAATAAAACATGAGCGTTAGAACAAAACATGCAATTTATTTGTTGCATACCCCGTAAACTCTCCCTAGAATGCGCAGCACTTGATGCCGGCATAGCTCAGTTGGTAGAGCAACTGACTTGTAATCAGTAGGTCCCGAGTTCGACTCTTGGTGCCGGCACCATTCAAGTACTAAACAATTAGGTGGGGTTCCCGAGCGGCCAAAGGGAGCAGACTGTAAATCTGCCGTCATCGACTTCGAAGGTTCGAATCCT
>NZ_JAEMGT010000039.1:0-9507 GCF_017655185.1 Rahnella sp. ChDrAdgB13
CACTGGCATCCCGGGTGCCACAGCATGAGGAAACGCTGATGACAATTGCAGAAAAGCTTAGAGAAGAAGGCCACAAAAGAGGGCGCGAAGAAGGCATGCAACTCGGTGAGCAAAAAGGCCGTCAGGAAGGTCGCCAAGAAGGTCGCCAAGAAGGCGAACGTCAGGCGACTCTGAAGATTGCCCGTACAATGCTGGCCAGTGGCATGGATCGCACAACGGTCATGAACATGCTCGAGCTAAGCGAAGAAGACCTGGCTCAGATCCGCCACTGATGTATCAGGCCTGTGTGCTATTAAAACAAAGTGAGGCATTCATGGGCGTCCGCTGCATCCGTCATTGGGCTGCTCAGGAAACTACAGACAATGCAGCCTGAAAAGGACGGCATCAGAAGGCCAGGCCTCACCGTTTTATTATGGTGATCCCCTGGGCGAGATGCGCCTGGTAAGCAGAGTCTTTGAAATGTAAGGCCTTCCGATAAGATAAAAGACTACCTCGTCGCGAACTTTGCAACAGTGCCCTGCGAACTACATCAGTCCTTAACGTTTAGCATAATGAGAATCCAGGTGCCCAAG
The DNA here is from genome assembly GCF_017655185.1 of Rahnella sp. ChDrAdgB13. Taxonomy (NCBI): domain Bacteria; kingdom Pseudomonadati; phylum Pseudomonadota; class Gammaproteobacteria; order Enterobacterales; family Yersiniaceae; genus Rahnella; species Rahnella sp. ChDrAdgB13. The sequence continues at coordinate 573 of NZ_JAEMGT010000039.1, forward strand.
CTCACTAAAAATAACAGGCCGGAAATTTCGGCGGTTCCGGCGTAGGACCCCATAATCGAGTGCGATCATGGCAGACTGAAACGGATAATCAACGCCACGCAGGGTTTCAAGTCAATGAAGACAGCATACGCCACAATCAAAGGGATTGAAGTGATGCGTGCGCTACGGAAAGGTCAGGCAGAATCATTTTATTTTGGGCATCCCCTGGGCGAGATGCGTCTGGTGAGCAGAGTCTTTGAAAGATAAGACCTTTCAATAACACGAAAGGCTAACTCATCAATAACTTTGCAACAGTGCCTTTTTTATATAATGATGTAGCTAGGCTTATATTCACCTATCGCGCCCTGCCATCGACGTCTGGTGACGAATGACGTGATGAGATGAAAGAGAAAATAAAAGATGGATGACAGAACTACTGACGATGCCACCGCCGTTGTTGACCATGTCACACGTCGTCGTTCGCCCAAAGGCGAGCGTAGCAGAGGTATAATAGTGGATGCGGCTCTCAACATTTTTTCATCCACCGGTTATAACAACTCTTCGATCTCCGATATTGCCAAAATCGCCGGCATTTCGACACCCGGTGTTTTACATCATTTCCCCAATAAACTCTCGTTGCTGATGGCCGTACTTGAACGCCAGGATGTTGAAACCCGCGAACAAATCGCCGCTATCAGCGAGGCAAATACTCTCGATAGTATGATGAAGTATTTGCTGGCCTTGATAACCTACTCGGCCCAGTCCTATGCCATGACGTTGGTATTTAATCAGCTTAATACCGAGAGTCTGGCCGAGGATCATCCCGCGTGGCTGTGGTATCAACAACGTTACGACATGCTGCATGCTTCAGCCGATCGCGAGTTTCGTGAGTTAATCGATAAAGGTGAGGTTCGCGCTGATATTGATGTGAAAATGGTGAGAAATGAGATATTTGCAGTGATGGATGGTTTACAAATTCAGTGGCTGAGAAGGCCGGGCAATGTTGATTTGGTCGCCGGTTTTAAAATGTATCTGTCACGTCTGACTGAATATTTACGGCCTTGAGGAAAACGAACTCATCCCTGAGTTCTCTTGTTTTATTAATAGGCGCGGCTGGCTTTCACCTGAACCGCTTTCTGCAACGGCAACGGCAGCGGATTGCTGGTATTGGTTGGCAGTTTTTCTGCATACAGCGTGCTGATGGTTTGTTTCAGTGGTAACGAGTCTGAACTTCCACCTACCAAAATCTGATATTTACCGGCGTCAACAATCCAACTGTCGGTACTTTGCTGATAGTAGGAAAGTGAACGAGCATCCAGCGGAATAGAAACAGTTTTGGTTTCCCCTGCTTTCAGCCAGACTTTGGTAAAGCCCTGCAACTCTTTAACCGGACGAGTGGCGGTTGGATTAATCGGTTTTGCATAGAGCTGTGCGATTTCATAACCCGCTTTCTGTCCAGAATTGGTGATTTTAAAGGTCGCATTAACCACAGCATCTGCAGTCATGATATTAGACGACAGATTCAGATCGCTATAGTTAAAGGTGGTATAGGAAAGACCGAAACCAAACGGATAAAGCGGCTTCTTGTGGTCTTTGTCATAACCACGATAACCAAAATACAGTCCTTCGCTGTAATCCATCGTCGTTTTGGCATTATCACCAAGGTATTGGGCTGGATCCGGATAAGACGCGTAGGTGTAGTTATCGGTAATTTTCCTGTCGATAGTAATTGGCAATTTACCGGATGGGTTAACCTTACCGTAAATAATTTCCGCCAACACCTGCCCTGCTTGCTGGCCAGAGAACCAGGTATCCAGGGTTGCGCCGACTTTTTCAGCCCATGGTTGCATGTTCATACTACCGCCACCATGGAGTACGACGATGGTATTTGGGTTGGATCTGGTTACGTTGCTTATTAAGTCAGCCTGATATTCTGGCATATCGAAGGTGTTTCTATCCGCAGCTTCACCTTCATATTCCACACCACTGCCTGCTGATACCAGAACTGCATCATAGGACGACAGATCACCCGGCGGGGTCAGCGATGCCCAGCTCATTTGTACGCCAGCTAAGCCACCGAGCGTAGTGGTGAAGTTACCCAACAACCGGCGATATTCCAGTTTGACCGAATACGACTTGCCAGCTTTCAGCGTGCCAGTCTTGGCTGAGTCGACCACAGCATTGATGAGGTCGTTAGACAGCTGATCCCCTGAATTATTGATAATCAACTTACCATCAACCCAAAGCTTGAACGGGCCATCGGCACGAATTTTAAATACTTGTGGGCCGGTGATAGTAGGTTTGATCTCGCCGGTAAAGCGGGCAGAGAAAGCCCCTCCGGTTGGCGTAAAACCCGATACGGTAGTCGTACCGTTATTGGTGGTATTGGTATCGGTTGTCCAGTTCAGGTTAACGCCAGGTTCAACGCGGGTGAGTACCGGCGTGCCTGACAGGTCGGTGTTACTATAATATTCCGCTTTAAGACCGGTGTTGCTGATGTTGCCGGTACTGGCCTGATACCAGACTGAGGCTTTGGGATCCAGCGACAGTGCAGGAATAAAAGTGATGTTGCTGGAGGAAGACGCCATCTGCTGCAATCCGCTCAGCTCACTGACATAGTCGGTGGCAACCGAGTAAGGGGTACCAAATGGTGAGCTCGGCGCTTCGTTAGCGATATCGCCGATCACAGCGATTTTAGCCGTTTTTTTCAGTGGCAGTAACGGGGTGCCTTGTGCAGTATTTTCGTTACGCAGCAGCACCGCAGCTTCACGTGCGACGTCCAGAGAAGCCTGGATCCCGTATTCTGGGTGGGTTAACGGTTGTGCCGGATTGAGCGCGGTATCGAAACCGTAGCTTACGAGTGAACGCAGGTTACGACGTACTTTATCATCAATGACATTCTGGGTTAGTTGCCCGCTTTGCAGCAAGGGCAGAATTTTCGCTTCGGTAAATTGCAGCCCGCTTGGCATATCTATGTCTGTCCCGGCCCAGGCGCCTTTAAAAGCATCGCTGATATCGTTGAAGTCGGAAAGTACGACGCCTTGATACCCCCATTCACCTTTCAAAACGTCGGTAATGGTGTGATGATTTTCACAGCCATAATCGCCATTAATTTTGTTGTAGGCGCACATGATGGCGGCAACATTGGCGTTTTTGGCTAGGCGTAAGGATTCATACGTAAATGTGTAAGATCACGCTCTAGCCCTTGCCACATCTACGCTGCCGAAATCAAGCGTCATGCCACTGGCTATATCAATATATGAGTTTATGGTTGCCAATATGGAAGTAATGAGTTGCCAGGACTATCAACAACAAGAGCTACACTCTGTTTCGCCCTTGTGACTGCGACATAAAAACTTGCTGCAGGTCCTGGTTCCAGAGGATCGCCAGTTTGAATAAACTTCAGGATCCCAGCAGTAGGCACGATGAGTACCCGCTCATGTGTTGAACCCTTCGAAATTTTAAAATTCATGAAGTCAAGATGAAACTCTTTGCCCGAACTGGCCGTATTGCGCAAACACTGAGGCTGATATTTGGCAACATAATCAGCAACGTGCTTTTTAGGTACTAGGAATACACCATCATGATCTGTAATTATCTCGTTCTTAGAGTCCGTTGCAGGAAACCGCCAGCTTTTATCAAAAATAGTATCAGAGAAGGCAGCAATCGCGGGATGGCAACGCCATGTCGTGGCACTCTCGGTAATATTTATAAGCCCTTTGGCTTGGCGTTCACGGAACCAGCTTATTACTTCTGCATAGGCATATTTTCTATTTTTTGAGCTACGTGGATTAGTCGAGAGTACAGATTGGCGAATATCACCAACCATTCGAATATCAACCGATGAACGAAGACACTCATCGATAATCTCCCAGTCATGACTGCTAAGATCTTGCACTTCATCGATTAAAATTTCATCATATAGACATTCCAATCGATGCATTAACGCCCCTCCACTTTCTGAAATAAGTTCGTGAGCAAGGCGACCGAGCTCACATGCATATGCGGCTCCGCTTGAATCTAAAAACCGGTTAACTCCTCTAGCCATCATCGTTGGCCTACCATCAAAGTTGAATCCAAGAATACGCTTACTCGGAAATTTAAAGGGTAGAAAAGGTTTGGCAAAATGGCGAAGTAGGAATGTATACCAACCCATTACTTCAATCCCGGTATGATCACCAGCAGAGTTCGCTAAGCGGCGGCTTAACTCATCTTGGTTGGTTTTAGTATATGTCACCACCAATGCTCGTCGACTTTTTGGCAAATGGGTGCAATGATCAACTATTCCCTGAGTTTTACGAGAACCTGCAACAGCAAGTATTAGATGGTTAGCCATGAATAAACCTTGCAGCATCTTTCATATAATCTGGTGGTGTAATACTTTGAGAGGCACTCGCAATGCGAAGTGCTGTTTCAGTTTTTTCCCGATTCATCCATGTTGTTAAATTTGCAGTTTTAGTTATCCTCAATATTGCCCGAATACTAGCTTCGCTATTGTGATGTACTAACTGAGGTTCAAGGGTTGTCCCATTTTCCACGCAACCAATAAATAGCTCTCGTCGACCTGATGCAAGCCAATTTTCTACTGGCTCACGTAACAAAACAGGGTCAATGCCATCATTATCACGGAGAACTGCCACGTTTTTGTCGAGTGCGGCGCATAATTCTAAACAACGACCTAAAGATAGGCCTCGCATACTAATAACATCAACACCAAACTCCATTGGGCGTTTTCCAAATAGATCCTGAAAAATTCGTTCAAATATAATTTCATCAGAGGGACCTTCGACAAGTACAACTTTATTTGCCAATGCCATTCTAAGAGTGTCATATCCTGGAAGCTTTTGAAAATATGATACTGTATCGGGATTCAGCTCAGATATTTTACTCACGGAGTCGCGGCCAATGAGTAGCAGGGAACCGAGCCCCAGCCTATTTAGCACAAAGGTACTGTGAGTTGTGATGAATAATTGTTGTTGTTCACCTGCTAGCGTCTCTAGACGAGATAAAAGAATCGTCAGACTTGTATGTGAAAGGTGGTTTTCAGGTTCTTCAATCATCACAAAATTTGCCTGCCCTGAATGACGGCTCATTGCTAATGATATTTTAATTGATGCCTGTTGGCCCTGCCCAGACATTGAGAATGGGACGTTATTAACATGTGGAGTAACAGCCGCCTCCCATGAGGTTCGTGAACTTTGATCCATTGCTAAGGCGATTGATTGATCGTACAAAGATGCATGTAGTGTACCTATGCGCTTGTTTACACCCGCCAGTGCAGTATCGGACATTGACGCTTTTACACCTCGATATAAAAGAGAAATTGAGGCTTTCTCCGCAGGCTCAAGATGATCACTAAGTATTTGACGTAGGTGAAAGTCGATACCTGATGACGAACGAACCGTTCGAGAATCAATTATAGCAGTCACAAGTTGTTTTGGCCGATTAGTAAGCTTGTTATCTGCAAAAGAACGCCAATCCACAGAGTAATATTCAACTGGAAGCAATGGCGAAGGATTTTTCATCCATTCATCTAATTCGTCCGCGTATTCGGGGTTAGGAATAATACTTAACGACACACCAGGGCAGGCATTTGTTGGTACGTCACTGTTAATTGCCCCGCACAATACCTGTAATTCAGGTCTATTCTCAAAGAAAAGTTCAATACGAATTTCAGGTAAAGATACACGTTGTCCACAAGCACGCCTATGTAAAAACTCTGCAACTAAGTTAGTATTAAACCAGTATGAATTAAGTTCTTCATATGCACTCCTACCATTAATTCTTCCTGTTAGTGCAAGAGTAATGGCCTCCATGAGTGTCGACTTTCCGGCTTCATTCCCCCCAACAATAATATTCATTCTTGGATTAGGGTTTAGCATGAGTTCTTTATAGATCCGATAACCATGTATTTTTATCTTTGTTATCATCGTAAGTTATCCTTTAAATTAACGATATTAGTATCTGCTATTTGTTACTTAACATAATTCCAATTTTTCGCGTTCTCGTTTGACTATTGCCATCACCGTATTTTTGCTCAAATCTAATTGTCGGCCAATTTGTCGGTAGGAAAAGCCTTCAGCTATAAGAGCTAATACTTTAGGTGCTAACTTATCTGATTTTATACGTTGGCCAGGTCTTCGCCCAAAAATAACGCCCCTGGCTTGTGCTGCCTGGACACCAGACCGAACACGTTCCCTCAGTAAATCCCTCTCAAATTCGGCAAAACCAGCCATTAGAGTGGCAATCAGCTTCCCCTGCGGCGTGGATAAATCAAACTGTAACCCTGTTTGTGCTATCAGTCCTACACCCCAGGATTGCAAATCGTTCAGCGTATGGAACAAATCCAGCGTCGAGCGACTCCAGCGGGTCAGTTCCGTCACCAGAATCAGGTCAATTTTTCTGGCCTGAGCTAGTTTTAATACCTGCTGGCGTTGTTGACGATCTGTTTTGCTGCCAGATGCCGTTTCTTTCCAAATCCCCGCCACGGTGTAACCCGCTTTACTGGCTAGCGCGATGAGTTCCGTTTCCTGACGTTGGCAATCCTGGTCACTGGTCGACACCCGGCAATATATTGCTGCAATCTGTCCCAATTGAACCCTCCTCACAAAACACGGCTACAACCCGCATTCCTACGTGACAGAATAGCGGTACTTTTATAGATTACTTTAAATGATACACGGAAGGCCCTTTTCGGCAAGGAGTCAAAAACGTGCAACCCCACGATACAGCTTATCCCAGGTTCAAAAGTCGGCTGACGGCATCAGAGCTGGAACGGTTTTATACACCAACTGAAGATGAACTGGCATTTTGTGCCACGGCGGCGCGTTCACCAACAACACGGCTGGGCTTCGTCGTTTTGCTGAAAACATTTCAACGGCTCGGTTATTTTGTTCTGTCCAGTCAGGTTCCTGAATCACTCATCAGACATATCGCTCAGTCCATCAGGCGTAATGCCGACCTCGAAAATTTAAACAGCTATGATCGATCGGAAGCCCGGCGAAAACATGTCGGTGTAATACGTCGCTTTCTCGATGTAAATCCGTTCTCTGCAACAGGCAAATCGTTACTTAGGAACACGTTCATCGATGCCGCACTGACTAAGGAGGATGTCGCCGATATTATCAATGTGGGCATTGAGGTGCTTATACGCCATCGTTATGAATTACCCGCCTTTGATTCTCTGGTACGTACTGCCCGCTCAGCGCGGTCAGAGGCTAATCAGTCACTGTACTCGCGAGTGCAGACTGCTGTGGGTGAAGAGGGGGCGGTCTTCCTTGACGCTTTGTTTGTCGTTGGGGATGATCCCAGGCGAGTGAGTGCCTGGAATGACCTTAAGCAAGACCCAGCCAGACCTACCGTTTATGGTATGAGGGACTTGCTCGCTCGCTTTAAACTTTTAACTGACCTAGCGGGTTACAACCGGGTGCTTAAAATCATTCCCGTCGTAAAAATCAGCCAGTGGGCACTGGAAGGGAATGCGCTTGATGCTGCCAGTATGGCCGATTTGGTGCCTGCAAGACGGTATGCGATAACACTGGCGGTGATCCAGCAACGTCTCGGCGTAGTAACGGATGACTTATGCGATATTTTCTGTAAACAAATGAATAAGGTGTCCCGCGCAGCCGAGGCTGAATTACAACAGTATCTTGATGATAATCAGGGGAAAACTGACGAAATCCTCCGCCGTTATGCTTTACTTAACACTGTACTCCATTCAACTGAATCTTCGGATAATCAGTTAAAGATAATTCGTGAAACGGTATCTTCGCGCCCTGATTTGTATGAATTTTCCCGTCTTCATATGGAGTTTGGCGGCAAGAACGAATGCCGGTTTATGCTGAAAGCGTTCAGTCAGCGCCGGGCTGAATTGTTACGCATCCTGTCTACGCTGAATTTTGTCTCAACCAGTCAGGATACCAGCTTTGAACGGGCCTTGGCATTGATGCTGTTGCAACGCCGATGTCGCAGTGAGTGGATTACGCTGAAAAAAGGAACGGAAAGCGATCTCAGTTTATCCGACCTTTCGTGGGTTCCTGATAAATGGTGGAAACTAATCACAGGCGATCAGCAGAGAAAAGCACCTGAACAGCTTTCTCGCCGGCAATTTGAGGTCTGTGTTTGTACGCAGATGGTCCGCGAATTGAAATCAGGTGATCTGTGTGTGACAGGCGCGAACGTTTACTCCGACTACCGTGATGAGCTGGTTCCTCTGACAGAATGTGCCGAAACCCAGGATATCTATGGTCAGGAAGTAGGGCTGCCTCTTGAAACCAACGCCTTCATTGACCATGTCCAGGATCTCCTGACCACTGCGGCTCAAAAGGCAGATGATTTCTATCCGGATAATCCTTTTTTCCAGATTATTAATGGCCGCCCCAGACTGGCTACGTTAAAGAAAAAGCCTATTCCTGATGGGTTCAAGGCGCTGGATGTCGCCGTCGGAAAAAAACTTAATAAACTGGGACTGTCTTTGCTGGATATCATTTCTGATACCACCCAGTGGCTTCACTGGGATAAGCATATTGGCCCACTGAGTGGACATAAGGGAAAATTAAAAAAATCGACGCGCCGAAAAATCATCACAACCTTTGCTTATGCTACAGGCCTTGGGCCGATGCAGACATCCCGCACTATCGCCGATATCAGTGCCCGGCAAATTTCGTTTGTTGATCAGAGGCAGGTGACGACAGAAAAGCTGGAGGCAGCAACGATTGACATAATTAATGGTTATAACCAGTTCCAATTGCCCCGGTATTGGGGGGAAACCAAACGGGTTGCTGCTGACGGAACTCAGTGGGATCTGTATGAAAACAATCTGTTATCCGAACGGCATATTCGCTATGGCGGTTATGGAGGCATTGCTTATTATCACGTCAGTGATACTTAGAACCTATCCCAAAAGGAATTGTCAGTTAATAAGTAATGGCAATTTTTGAGGGAAGTATGGCAGGCA
>NZ_JAEMGT010000215.1:0-2953 GCF_017655185.1 Rahnella sp. ChDrAdgB13
TTATGAGGCGATGCTGCATTTTACCTGCGGCATCATTATCTGGAATAAAATCCTATTGGGATAGGCTCTTATTGCTTTAGTTAAAGAAATATTCTCTTATATCGACACTCAGACAATTATGGAATTCGGATTGGGTGGATGTTGGTTCTACCACCGCGTAGGATTGCTTTCACAGTTCAAAAATGAAAGACCTCCATTCCAAATAATTTATATCGAATCCTACGATCATAATAAAGGTCTTATCGAATTAAGATACTTTACTGGAACAGATGAGCTAGAGCATATATCAGAAAATAATAATGACGTTATTCCTTATTTTGCTAAAACAATGGTACACACTCTGACGTCTGAAACATTTGTAAAAGAAAGAAGGATTTGGGTGCCTATTTCTGAAAAATCCAAGTTTAATGTTAAAATATCTGATATCCCCACACGAATATCATTTCAAGGTAAACAATACAAATCAGGCATCGATACTAATATCATTGTTAAAGGATTTCTTGGACAAATACCTAAATATACCAAAGTCAATGAATTTATGAAATCTTGGTTATTGATGGATCGTGATAGTCAGGCCGATGACAATGCTGAACATCTTTACAACTATATTCAAAAACATCATCCTGAACAAAGTATTTATTTTGCATTAAGGAGGGATTCACACGATTGGGATAGATTATTAGATAAAGGTTTTAATTTAGTTGAGTTTGGAAGTAAACGTCATGAAGAAATATTAAAAAGTTGTTCAAAGGTTATAAGTTCACATGTTGACAAATACATAACGAATTTATTAGGCCCGAAAATGCTAACGGGTAGACATTTTGTATTCTTACAACATGGCGTAACTAAAGATGACATTTCTAATTGGGTAAACCAAAAAGAGAATATAGATGTTTTCGTAACTGCTTCAACAGAAGAATATAACTCCATAGTATCTAATGAGTCTCATTATAAATTCACTAAAAAAATGTTAAGCTAACTGGATTTCCACGTTATGATAATCTTAATCAACCTGAAAGTGAATTATATAAAAAGTCGATATTAATAATGCCTACTTGGCGGTCAAATATCGTCGGAACTACAAAAGGTGATGGTAATAGTAGAGAAGTATCATCAGAGTTTATGAGGACAGAGTTTGCAAAACACTGGCGAGGTGTTTTACATTCGCCTTATCTCAAAAAAATATCAGAAGAATATAACTTTGAAGTTATATTTTTCCCTCATGCTAATATTTCACCATACATTGATTTTTTCGATGTTCCAAAATTCATAAAAATTTCGGATCATACAAAAGGCAGCATTCAAAAATTGTTTAAATCATCATCTATGATGATTACTGATTATTCATCAGTTGCCTTTGATATGGCTATTCAGGGAAAACAAACTTTATACTATCAATTTGATGAAAAAGAAGTATTTTCCGGAGGCCATTTTTACAAAAAGGGATATTTTGATTATCGAGAAGATGGATTTGGCCCTGTAGTCGTAAAAGAATCAGAGTTCTTTGGTGAATTAGAAAAAATAATTAAGAACGATGCATCTCCTGCCAAAAAATATCAAAGTCGAATAGATAAAACATTCCCTATCCGAGACACAAATAATTGTAAAAGAACTTATGAAGCCATTTGCGAGTTAGATAATCCTCTTGTTGAGGGATACTGTGATCTGGAAATTCTTGAAGACTATGCAAGAAAAGCAACTTCTCATAGAAAATGGGGGATAGCAATATCTCGCTGGAAAATGCTTTTAGAGTTTGGTAATAACCAGCAAAAGCAGATTGCAAGATTGCGATTGATTCAAGCATGTCGTGAAGATGGTAAAATCAATGATGCAATCAATCTGCTCCAGCAATGGTCTGATGTTGAGTATTCTACATATTTTAATGAATATAAAATTGAATATGCAAAAATATACATGGCATGCCAGCAATGGGACCAGGCAATCGCTATCTGGAATAGTGTGAAAATAGATAACACTGAGGATGAAATTAATTATTATCACTGTCTTGCTGAGATGGAAAATACTCAAGCATTATATAACTTAAGTGTTAATAAAGATTCATTCTCTGATACACAAAGAACAATAATCATGGTATATCAACTTGTTGCGAATAAAGACTGGGAAGCAGCAATTGAGCTAATTTTGGAAAAAATTAATATTTTTAATCAAAATGAATTACATGTTCTTAAAACTGAATTAATTCTTGCTCGATGCTATAGAGAAATCGGAAATTCGGATCAGTGTCATAATTATCTCAAAAGCTATGAGGGTTATGCAAAAAAGGATACAGAACTTAAATATGAAATTGGAAAGCTTTCTTTTGATACATGCAAATGGTCAAAAGTAATTTCTCAATTTGATTCCGCAGATATAAAATTAAATCTGCTTTCAAATGATTTGGCTTTGATTTATGTTAGATCACTACGTTATCAAGGGTACTCATCAAAAGCTTTGTCATTCCTTGATGAAATGCAGTCCGATACTCTTCAGTTGATAGATTACAGAATAGAAGTAGGTGAGAATTACCTTTTAGAAAAAGAATGGAATTCAGCAGCTGAGGTTTGGATTGAACTGATCGGTATCACTGATTCAGCTCCCTATCGTCTTGCCTTAGCCTATAGAAAGCTTGGCATGATAGAGGAAGGGTTATCAGTATTAATTACGGATGGGATTCGTAGTCCTAAAGAATTAGAAGAGTGGATGCTCAGGGCTGAACTATCTCAGCTCTCGGGAAATTGGTCAGAAGCAAAGCATTGCTGGTCTTCAATTCTTCGCTATCATTCAGATATTGCACCTCAAGAAAGCTGGAGTCACTTAAATCATGCGCAACTGATGTCTGCAATATATTCAACACAAAAATTAGAAAATACTATATGATTCTTTAATTCGGATTAGTTAGGTAGGTCATCCATTTAGACCTACCTAATAATTAACGTATGTAATAGTTAATTAT
>NZ_JAEMGT010000216.1:0-2736 GCF_017655185.1 Rahnella sp. ChDrAdgB13
TTTATCTGATGACTGCCTGAAAAACAGGCAATTCAATTTTTACTGACCTGATGTCATTAATGCGACAGAACCGCATTAAATCTGTCGGGGGAAATAAACATATATCACTGTATTGCATGACCTTTATCTGCCTAAAAAGAAAAGAAAAAAAATATATGTAATATAGAGATGTCTTCTTTAGAAAAAGAAATAGGAAAAACAAACACTAACGCGCCTTGCTTGTTTTTTTATCTACCGCTTAAAAATCTCGTTGCTCTAGTAACACAAAGTGCTACTATAGTTCTACTAAGTAGCACAACCAAGGGGAAACTATGCAAACTGTGAAAGTTCGCCAACAAGGCGGCGCCATGATCGTGACTATACCTCGGGATTACGCAGCGGCAGCTGGCTGGGCAGTAGGCACTGAAATAACAGTCAAACGCCAAGGTTCTGAATTAAATCTTGCTCCTGCCACACACAATCCACGTGGTGCATATTCCGTGGCAGAGTTGTTAGGCCAGATTGACCAGCAAGAAATTGTTGCATTAAATGGAGATGTGAAGGATTTCGCCAGCATGGAATCTGTTGGTAAGGAATATTGGTGATGACAGAGGGAAGGATACCGAAGCGCGGGGATATTTGGCATTTTGATCCAAATCCCATTGTCGGCCGCGAGCTTAAAGACAAACACTATTGCATAGTAGTTACAGTAGAAGAACTTAATGGCGTGCTTGGCGTAGCCATTTGTTGTCCTATATCGACGGCTGCGGAAACCGCAAGATCTGCAGGAGTTACTGTTACTGTTGGTCCAATAGACACAGAACGGGGAGACCTTCGAGGTGTCGTTCTGTGCCATCAGGTTCGTGCATTGGATTTAAACAAAAGGGGTGCAACATTCGAAACAGTGGCGGAAGATGGATTATTGAAAGAAGTTATTTTTAAATTAACTAACTTAATCGACCCACAGTAATTAAGTTTTACTAGCCCAATAATTTTCGATACCCAAACCAGCCCCTAGTTGTAACGGCTCGCGTTTGAAATCACGTGGGCTCGCAATCAGCACAATTTCTGGCTCAAATTATCTGCAAATGAAAAAATCGTCTCTTTTGGATCTAGATGCTCGTTAGTTGCTGTCTCATAAGTTTCGCCTCAACCCTTACAATACGCGGAAAGTGTCTTATCGTTCCGTCTTGCTGGAGTGTACCAAAAGAAGACAGATGAGGGCATCAAAGGGAAAATGCCATTATTGCTTAATGTGACTCCAAAATGACTGCTAGTCCGAGCATTTGAGAATACGAGCAGTTACACTGTGAAAAATTCAACCTTACCGCCAGTAAGATGATACATGCTGCCAACAATTTTAATTTTCTTCTGGTCTTCCAGTTGTTTCAGTACCGGGCTATTTTTGCGGATGTTTTCGATGGTCAGCTCGACATTTTTTCGTGCCACCGCATCGACAAAATCATAATTGCTACCTTTACGCTCGCCGCTGTACTCCGTTTTTGCAATCGCGGGTTTAATTTCATCCAGCAGGCCAGTCAGGTTACCCAGTTCAGCATTATCAATGGCGCCACGTACCGCACCACAGCGTGTATGTCCCATAACCAACACCACTTTCGCGCCGGCAACAGCACAGGCAAACTCCATGCTACCCAACATATCGCGATTACTGATATTCCCTGCAACACGGGAGTTAAACGTTTCACCGATCCCTGCATCCAGTACAATTTCTGCCGGTGCGCGTGAGTCAATGCAGCTAAGGATAACCGCTGCAGGATACTGACCCGCAATACTGTTACGCTTTTGTGCCAGGTAATCATGTTTTGCCGGGCGATTTTCTCGGAAACGTAAGTTTCCCTGTTTAAAATGTTCAATCACTGCATCTGGGGTCATACCGTCACGTTCTTCTTTACTCAGTGATGCGGCAAAAGAGATGGATGGTACCGATAAGGCTGCAAGTCCAGTGACAGACAAGGCGGAAATCGCCAGTGTTTGTTTCAGGATTGTCCGGCGTGAAGGTTGTGCAGGTTGGTTTTGTTCCATTATTTTCTCCTGGTTACTGAGTTAACTCCAATTGCTGAGATTATACGTAGGTAAACGTTAATCAAACCCAAACGACAATTTTTAACCAGTATGAATAGATGTCTGAGGCCAGCCGAACTGGAAAATAGAATGCTGGCAGTGGGGGCTACCAATATGACGTTTTTCATTTGCAGTTATTGTGAGCCGGGGGAAATGGATGTTGAGCCGGAGAAAGTAAATGCGAGCTCATTGTCACTTAATGTGAGCCAGGGAGGATTTTCATTGTCAGTTAATCTGAGCTCAAAATCGCGCTGATTGCGAGTCCATGTGATTACGATTGCGAGCCGTTACAATTAACATTTCCTGACCACAGTCGATAATCAAAGAACTCCGTGATTAACTTACGCTGTGCATAGTATTCATGATCGGCCACGGATCTGTCCGCCGGGGAGGCATCACGAAAGTAATGCTGCAGCACAAAAGCGTAATCACTTTCAACCTGCTGCGGAGAAAAGCGAAAGAAGGCGTGCTTGGCTTTGAAATAACCGATCTGCAAAATGCAGTAAACCTGGGCCCGTAAACCGGGGCGGCTGGTTGCGAGCTCCAATTCACCTGCGGAAAGTGACAAAAACTCCCGTTGCTGCCCTTCATCAAAATCGGGTAGTCCGTACAGTGCAAATTTCTCCGCATCCGTTAATACGGAGAGCCGTTCACTTTTACCGCCAGTCTTGTCTG
>NZ_JAEMGT010000217.1:0-4485 GCF_017655185.1 Rahnella sp. ChDrAdgB13
ATTCCTTACTCACATTCATTACCGCCTGATGCCCCCTCAGATCATGCCTAACCCCACCCGAACCATCATGCCGGAAGTGTATTGCGCGGCTGATGCTGAGTGGATTCAGGAGCAAATGGGGCTGCTGTCGCCATCCATGCGGCAGAAGATCGCCGTGAAGTACTCCGAAGTGTATCTGGAGGCTTGGGATCGTGAGCAGGTCTCATATCGGCAGGAGAACAGAGCGCGGCATGAGGCCAATACTCGGCTCCGGTTGTTTGTTGGACGGTATCACAAGGCTGCAATGGGGTTGACTGAAAAACCCCCGCTGACCAGCGCACAAGCCCAGATCGGAACGGCTGCGAGGACAGCATACGGTCAGCAAGCTTCGGACTGGCGATAGGAATGCGGGGTTTCAGGGATCACCAGTCTGGGAATGTGTTCCTGGTAAGCGTAACAGAGGTGAGGTTTTCACAAAGGCCAAACCCAAAAAATCAGGGGCAAGGTCAACGGCGGATCGAGTCTACGAGAACGTTAGTCATAGACATAAGAAGAGGCGACTTGCATGACATTGATTTTTAAGAAGAAAAAAAGCGAAAAAGTGTCACCCATGACACTAAAAGTATCACCGGTGACACTCGATTGATTTATAAGGCTTTTTTTTGAGGTATTTATGATGATTGAAGAAAGTTCGTACACATGTTTGCACCGGTCGGTCATCAGAACTTTTCTGAAGATGGAGCGAGGTGGCATCAATTCTCTCCCGATCTATCTGTGGTTGGTGGGTCGTTGGGAATCTGAAAACGGTAACCTCGATCAGATGGCAGAGACTCCAAGCCGTATCAGCGTGGCAGAGCCAAGCATTGAAGATTTTATCGCGGTTACTGGGCGCACAGAAGATACAACGCGCCGTTACATTAAGTTCCTCACCGATTATGACCTGGTAGTTTCAGGCCCCAACAGCACCCTCAGCATTGCCGTATACATGGGAGGGGTTGATGAGTAGTAACGCAAAACCAAAATCACGTAACAAAGATTTTGTCCAGACATACAGGGCAGGGTTTGATGCATTTGAAAGATTATCCGACCTCAAGCAAAACGCAGCAATCAAGTTATACGCCCGGCTGGCGAGCCTTATGGATGCACAAAGCGGTGTTGTTGTGATTGATCCATCGGTACTGATCGCTTCATTGGGTTTTTCAAAATGCAGTTTTCATCGTGCAGTGAAAGTTCTTGTTGAGGGGAATCACATCATCCGTCCAGAAACCAACGTGTTTGCCATCAACCCCGGCGAATTCTGGAGCGGGCACGGGAACAGCAAGCCGTACTCTCCGTTCATGCTTCGCGGAAAATCAATGACCCGCCGGGTTAGTTACGTGTTTTCGCCCGAAAGCAGCAATCCACAATCAGCGAAAGTTTCCGTAACGCTTGAACCAGTCATTCACGATGAAAAAGACAAGAAACCGGTAGGCGGAACTTGGGGAAGCGAAACCAAACCGGCTCTTGAGGGAGATCATGATGCTTAACCTTCAACCAAAAACTAAGCAGATCACTGGCATCCAAATGTTGCACAGCGACTGGAAGAACTATCGCACATTCCTGATCTCGGCACCAGTCGGCTATGGGAAAACATTCCTGGCCGCCTATCTGGCCGACAAGATGATTGAGCTGGGTAAACGCGTGATGTTTGTTGCGCCATTTTTGACCTTAGTTCGCCAGACTGCAACCCGGTTTGTGCAGTACGGCCTGCCGGAAGAAGAGATCGGCTATATCTGGCGGGACTACCAGCCTCATGACCCGACACGCCTGATCCAGATTGCTTCTGCCGACACGCTGATCCGCCGTGAATTTCCAGACAACATCGACCTGCTGATCGTTGATGAAGCGCACATGAAACGTCGCGGCCTGCTGGAGGTCATCCGTGATTCAGGCATCAAGGTGATCGGCCTGTCCGGTACGCCGTTCGCCCCGTGGATGGGCCAGTACTACGAGAAACTCATTAAGCCCACCACCATGAAGGAGCTGATCAGCATTGGTGACCTGAGCCAATATGAGTTTTATGCACCTACAAAACCTGACCTGAAAGGCGTAAAAACCAGCAGTCTGGCGGGATTTGGCAAAGACTACAACGAAGACCAGTTGGCAGAAATTATGGGCGGTGCCGAGCTGGTGGGCGATATCGTGAAAAACTGGCTGGAGAACGGGGAAGACCGTCCGACCATCTGTTTTTGCGTGAACAAATCCCATGCTGCTTACATCACGATGGAATTCAACCGCGCAGGCGTCAGCGCTGAAATCATGGTTGATGATACCCCGCCTGATGACCGACAGATGATTATTCATCGCTTCGAGCAGGGCGCAACAAAAATCATCGTGAACGTTGGTGTGCTGGCTGCCGGATTTGACAGCGACGTTCGTTGCATCATCTACGCCCGCCCAACGAAATCAGAAATCCGCTGGTTACAAACGTTGGGCAGGGGACTGCGCACTGCTCCTGGAAAAGACCACTGCAAAATCTTCGATCACTCCGGCAGTATCCACCGTTTGGGATATCCCGACGACATCGAATATGACGAGCTGTCCGGGAAAAGCGACGGCATGAAAGCCAGCGGCAGTGCAGAAGCTGCGGAGAAAAAGGACAAAACCCCCAAAGAATGCCCTCAGTGTCACTACATGAAAGCCGCTGGGGTGTATGTCTGCCCAAAATGTGGCTTTAAACCCCTGAGTGGTGAGGATGTTGATACTGATTCTTCACGCGGGTTGAAACGCCTGAACCGTAAAGAACGCATCTACACCCGCACGGATAAACAGGCGTGGTGGAGCCAGATTAAGCACTACCAGCGCCAGCGTAGCCTGAAGAGTAAACCGCTCTCTGACGGCTGGTGTGCCCATACGTACAAAGACAAATTCGGTGAGTGGCCGAATGGCCTTTCTGATTTCCCAATGGAGACCGGGCCTGAAGTCTGGAATTTCATCAAATCTAAATTTATTTCTTACAGCAAGCAACGGGGGCTGCCTGATGAAAACAACTGAGGCGGTGCTCGGGCGTTGGCCGGAAATCTTCGAATACTACGGTCTGCCGCCAGTCACTGGGAAAACACATTTTAAGGGTGAGTGTCCATGTTGCGGGAAGAAAGGCAAATATCGGTGTGATGACCTTGAGGGGCGCGGGAGGTGGATTTGTAGCTGTGGTACCGGCGACGGCTGGAACCTCCTTGTTCAAACGCAGAGCAAAGATATCAGAACGCTCTACAACGAGGTTGACCGCATCATTGGCAACACGTTTCACCGGGATCAGGCTCCGGCCAAAAAACTTGAGAGCGACGTTACTGCTGAACGAGATCGGGTTATTCGCCATTTTTCCGCTATGCCACCGCTGCGCGGGACTTTAGGGGAAGCGTATCTGAATAAGCGTGGTATCAACACGCTGCCTTCCGCTGACGCAACCCGTTACTGCCAAAATCAGAAAGTCGGGGGTGGTGGTGTCTATCAGGCGCTTTGGTCATTGGCAACCGACAACAAAGCAAACCTCTGCTATCTGCACCGCACTCTGTTAGACGGGGATCGAAAGGCTGATGTTGATGTGGCAAAGAAGCAAAGAGCGTTACAGGAAAAAAATGTGTTGGATCATGCGGTATCCGTGGCTATCCGTCTTTTCCCCGTAGCCTCCACATTGGGTATTGCCGAAGGGATTGAAACTGCCTTGTCCTGCAAGCAGCTTTACGGCGTGAATACCTGGTCGGTCATCAATGCAGGTTTTATGGAGAAGTTCAGAGTCCCCGCTGGGGTGCAACACCTCGTCATTTTTGCTGACATGGATATTCACACTGCAACCGGTCAGGCAGCCGCGTTCGTATGTGCACGGTCAAACTTGAATGCGAAGAATGACCTGAAAAGAATCAGTATTCGCTGGGCAGATCACGGTGATTTCAACGATCTCATCATCAATGGTGATCAGGTCAGAGAACAAATTTACTATAAGAAGGTGGCCGCCTGATGAAACTCGAAAACTCACTGAAACAGTTCAACCCTAAAACCCAGACGTTTACCAATGTGCCGCCAGCAACATCATCCGATTCGCTGACGGGGCCTGACCTCGCTGCATGTCTGGGTATGGCAACCGCTGAGGCTGAATTCGGGATGGGCGCTTTCCTCGGTAAAAATGGAATCAGCAAAGAAGACGGCCAGCGCACCATTGAACGACTCTCTGTTTTTGCAATGCAGAACGCCGGGAAGCACGTCGGTAAAGTGGCTGGCCGCCGGATGGCTCATTGCATGGTTATTCTGGCGAAGATGGCCTATGCGGAATATTGCAAATCAGCGGGGAGTGTGAGCACCTGCACTGATTGTTCCGGTACCGGTTTTATCAAAGAGGAGCGAGCTTTCAGAAACCAGATGGCAATAGACCGTCAGGAATATCTTGATGCGCTGCCAGGCAATCTGGGGCTGCTTTACCGTGATGAAATGAAATCCAAAAAAGAGGGCGTGGAAATCCATGATGTTCTC
>NZ_JAEMGT010000040.1:0-17136 GCF_017655185.1 Rahnella sp. ChDrAdgB13
TGTACGGATTACCTGAGGAAGTCGGCGACGAGGGGAGCTTTTATCTAAATCCGATTTATTCAACAAAGCCAAGCCCAAACTGCATTGTGGGACAAATGGCTGCAACCCATCAGCAGCACCTTGCCCGTGGGTGAAGACCCCGGGTATGACGACGATTTTCAGCGCATGCGTGAAGAGGTCAACAAAATCTCAGGCGCTGATACCGAGCTTATTTGTCAGCTGGCTGAAAAATTACTGACCACAGTTTGCAAAGATGTGCGGGTGGCCACCTATTATCTCTGGGCACGGTTACATCGCGACGGCGAATCAGGTCTGGCCGAAGGGCTGGAGCTGCTCAGTGGACTGATTGCCCGCTATGGCGACCGGCTGCTGCCATCGCGAAAAAATAGCCGACTGGTCGCGATGGAATGGTTATCTGGCAGTAAAGTGCTGGACAGCCTGTCGCTTTATCCTGAGGTTGATAAGCCTGAGTTTGAACGCATACTCGCCTCGCTGGCTCTTTTTGAAGATTCAATTCCCACATGGGAGCCCGAAAACCGACCGCAACTCAGCGGCTTATATGACGCTCTCGGCGCACGTCTTGCACAGTCCGGCGGCTTCGATGCGGTTGTTCCACAAAACAGCGGAGGCCAGGCATCCGCCGAATCCCGTTCCACATCACAGGAAATGCC
The DNA here is from genome assembly GCF_017655185.1 of Rahnella sp. ChDrAdgB13. NCBI lineage: Bacteria > Pseudomonadati > Pseudomonadota > Gammaproteobacteria > Enterobacterales > Yersiniaceae > Rahnella > Rahnella sp. ChDrAdgB13. The sequence goes on from NZ_JAEMGT010000040.1 coordinate 672, forward strand.
AGCACTACGTACCATTCAGTCTGGTCGTGAGTTGCTCGATCAGGCGAAAGCTCTCGCGCAATATCTGCGCGATCAGCCACAGGGCTGGCTTTCAGGGCATCGTCTGATGACTACTGTGCGATGGGACACCGTCGATCAACTCCCTCCGCTTGACGCCAAAGGGTGTACCCGACTCGTGCCCCCGCGAGCTGAGTACCGCGCACATCTCAAACGCCTGTTTTTGCAGCAAAGCTGGAGCGAGATACTGGAGAACGCCGACCGGATGTTTAGCGAAGGCGTCAACCATTTCTGGCTGGATTTGCAGTGGTATTTGTATCAGGCGCTGAGTAAATCAGGACCACCTTATGACGGCTGGGCGGAGTTCATCAAACAAGATTTGCGGTTGTTGCTGATTCGTCTTCCAGGGCTTGAAACTCTGGCTTATAGCGATGGCACTCCGTTCGCTGATGAGGTTACCGCAGGCTGGATATCCGGCGAAATACAGGGTAATAGCGTGCTCTGGCAATCAGAGCAAAATGCGGCGCCAGTTAACGGTGATGACGATGTCCTCCAGCTGGAAGCTGAAGCGCTCGCACAGGCAGACAGTGACGGTATCGAGTCCGCACTCAACTGGCTACAAACCCGTCCGGGCATGAATACATATCGCCAGCGTTGGCTCATCCGGCTGCTGATGGCCCGTATTGCTGAGCAATATGGCAAAAATGAGATGGCACTTCATTTGCTCAGCGAACTGGAAACAACGGGCAACAGTCTGACGCTGGCCCGATGGGAACCGGCATTTATGTTTGAAGTGAAAGCCCGTCGCCTTAAATTACTGCGTATGAAAGTTCAACGCGGTGATACCAACAAAACATTAATTTCGCAGGAAATGGACACGCTGCTGGCCGGGCTTTTTGCGATTGATCCCGCACGTGCAGCCGTGCTTTGCGCTTAAAAGGAATGCAAACGGATGAACTCCCCATCCCCTTCTCTCTATGAAATTCTCACCGGCAACTTCACCGGTGATCTCGATCGTCAAAGCATCAGCGAAGCCAATCAGGTCATTCTGTCCGTACTCGACAACATGCAGCGGGTCCTTAACTGCCGCGCAGGAACGATTTCGCATCTGCCGGATTATGGCCTGCCGGACATGAGCAAAATCTTGCAGGGGATGCCCGGCACTGCGCACTCCCTGCTGACCACGCTCTCCGCCACGCTGCTGAAATACGAGCCGCGGATCCGAAAGCTGAACGTGATTTTACTGCCGCAATCCACGCCGGGGCATCTTGAATACGCCATCGACGCGGAGCTGAAAGAGCTCGGTCTGGTACGGTTCGGGACGGAATTTATGCCGGAAGGCCGCGTGCTGATGCGCCATATGAAACAGCAGAATTATGTTTGATGGCCGTCTGCCATTGGCGATAACAGAGGAAGAATGTCAGCTAAAGAACGTTTTTTGAAAAAGCTACAGGACAAACAACCGGGTCGTACCGTGTTTGAAAATAAAGGTCAGGCTGATATCGCTGAGTTTCAGCAACAGATGAGTCAGCTTCAGGAGAACGTGGAAACATGGCTGGCCGGTACCGGCATCCGGACGGAAAGCACCTCCGTTTCCTTGGTTGAATTTCTGATAGGCGGAAGGGCATTCAACATTCCCGGCATCCACCTGCGTTATGAAAACAGGATGGTGAAATTCACGCCTGCCTTTTTATACGGTCAGGGCGTGACGGGCTGCGTGGAAGTCAGTCTCTGCGCTGAGGGCGCTCCTGTCCCTCTTTGCCGTATATTCATGCGTTCCGCAGAGCACAATCACTGGACATGGCGTCCGGCGGGCAGGTCCACGCAGCCCGGCGAAACGTTCAGCGAAGAGATCTTTTTCAACATGATTGAAGGTTTATTGTCCTGACCTTTAACCCTGCCGCCTGAATTTTTTAATGCACTGGCCTTCGGGAATACCTGAAGGTCTTGTGCTGATCCGCTATGTGAAAGAGCAGAATTACGTCAGTTAAGGAAAACAACCATGTCTATTGAACGCCAGCTGCGCACCGGGGGCGACCCGCGTGCGCTGGCTGATTATGCCGTTTTACGCGAAGAACTGAGTAAACTGACACACCCGGCGCGTCCGGATGTGAACTGGAAAAAAGTGGAACAGCTGTGTCTGAGCCTGTTCCAGCAAAACGGCATCGAGCTGCAAACTGCATCGTGGTACACGCAGGCGCGGGCGCAACTCGTCGGGTTGTCCGGGCTGAATGAAGGGCTGGCGATACTCGAGGCGCTGATCTCCCGCCAGTGGCCGGGCCTATGGCCGCAGCCGGTTCATGCACGGATGGAAATTCTGACCGGGCTGAGCCAGCGCTTGCAACAATCCCTTCGGGGAATGACGCTGGAATACCGCGACCTGCCGCAAATTTATGAGGCGGAAAAACTCATCAATGCACTGTGTGACGTATTGCAACGTCTTGAACTCAAACACGCCAGCCAGCTTGCCGTGCTGAGCACCTATATGCAGGGTGCCGCGATGCGCCTCGAAAACATGCACGCCTCGACAGACTCTGCTGTTGTGCTGCCCGCTTCCGCCGAAGAAGTTGAAAGAACATGGGAGACCCAGGCCAGCGAACCCTGGGTTTATGTTGCTCAGGCAGAACCCGAGCTTCCGCAGGTGGTGATTGCGCCCGCTCCGGCGGCAAAGCGTCCGTTACAGTGGAAAGGATTTGTGGCGGGAATTGTGGTCACCGTACTGGTTGGCAGCGGCGTGGTGGCAGGCGTGAACGCGTTTTATCATCCATCTGCCAGCGAGCGGCTGATAGCGTCAATGACGAAGACGCCAAAACCTCTGAGCGCTACGGAACTGCAAGCCCTGAAAAATCGCGAGGCAGAATCACTGAACCGCGAGGCGCCAGAGATCATTGCCACCACCCGTCAGCAAACCCGCCATCTGGCCGCACTTTCGCCGCGCTGGGCGCAGGACACCGGTTCGCAGCTGATTCAGCAAACCCGGTTCCTCTGGCCTGACAATCCAGAGACGCAAAAGCTGACGCAGGAATGGAACGAGCAGCTGACCGCCAATGCTATGCCGCTGGAAAACCTTAACGGCTGGCATTCGGCCAACGCGCAGTTGCAGCAACTGGCAGATAAGCTTAACGGGCTGGATGAACAGCGCGGCAAATATATGACCGTCTCGCAGCTCAAATCGTCGGTTTTTGCCATTCAGCAGGCGCTGAACAGCGCTACGCCGGTCGAAGAATCGTTGCGTAAATTAGCCGACGCCAGACAGCAGAAAGATGCCATATCTCCTCAGCTGCTAATGCAACTGGATAATCAGTTCACACAGCTTCTGAACCGGTATGCACTGCTGGAACCCGCCGCTGCGGTGCCTGAAACACAACAACGATGATTTATACGCCGTCGGCCAACCCCGCTGCGCTGACGGCGTGTCCTTCGTGATACGTAAATGTAAACAAATACTACAACCATTACCTGTTTTGGCGTCATTTCGACCAAAACCGATGACATAAATTTACATTGCATTAAAATCAGAATGCGCCGATGCCCCTGGAGATTTAACTTTTTAGTTACCAATATGGCACACAACAAGTCATTACTGGACGCAGGGTAATTACATTCAGAAAACATCAAAACTCTTTGATCCAGATCAATGCAACATCATGTCCGCGTACTTTTCAGGGTTACTCTTCCCTCGGGCGCTTCGGGCTGAAATTAGTTTCCCTCCCCGCTCCTATTCCCCTGCCGCAAAAGTGTTTCAGCCGGTAATTTCCCCACGAAACCGTCCCTGTTAATGCCTTCTCCCGTTGTGGTTAAATCTATTCCTCGCGAAACCCCAGCTGTACTACCCTTTCATTAAAGACTTCACCTGCGAATGTCCGACATCGCCGGTTCCCGTACCGGTGCCAGCGTCTGGAAGGGTTATCTGACACACAAAAGAGGTTGTTATGTTTGGTCTTGATGCGCTAGAACTGGCCCGGATCCAGTTTGCCTTCACCGTCTCTTTTCACATCATTTTTCCCGCAATCACCATCGGGCTGGCCAGTTTTCTGGCGGTACTGGAAGGCATGTGGCTAAAAACAAAAAAAGAGGCCTACCGCGACCTGTATCATTTCTGGTCGAAAATTTTTGCCGTTAACTTCGGTATGGGCGTGGTCTCCGGTCTGGTGATGGCGTACCAGTTCGGCACCAACTGGAGCATGTTCTCCTCGTTCGCCGGGAGCATTACCGGCCCGTTGCTGACCTATGAAGTGTTAACCGCGTTCTTCCTTGAAGCCGGTTTCCTCGGCGTGATGTTGTTCGGCTGGAACCGCGTCGGCCCCGGTCTGCACTTCTTCTCCACCTGCATGGTGGCGCTCGGTACGCTGATGTCCACCTTCTGGATCCTCGCGTCCAACAGCTGGATGCAGACGCCGCAGGGCTACGAGATTGTTAACAATCTGGTCGTGCCGGTCAGCTGGATGAAAATCATCTTCAACCCGTCTTTCCCGTTCCGTCTGATGCATATGACCACCGCCGCCTTCCTGGCGTCTGCGTTCTTCGTCGGTTCTGCGGCGGCCTGGCATTTACTGCGTGGGCGTGATACCCCGGCAATCCGCACCATGCTGTCGATGGCGATGTGGATGGCGCTGATTGTCTCCCCGATTCAGGCATTTTTGGGTGACGCCCACGGCCTGAACACCCTGAAATATCAGCCGGCTAAAATCGCGGCCATCGAAGGCCACTGGGAAAATAAAGACAATAAACCCTCCCCGCTGGTGCTGATCGGTTACCCGGATATGAACCGCGAAGAAACCCGTTACGCGATTGAAATCCCGTATCTCGGCAGCCTGATCCTGACGCACAGCCTGACGCATCAGATCCCGGCGCTGAAGTCTTTCCCGAAAGAAGATCGTCCGAACTCGTCCGTCATTTTCTACACCTTCCGCATCATGGCCGGTCTGGGCATGCTGATGATTTTGCTGGGTGTGCTGAGCCTTATCCTGCGTCGTGGCGGCAAAATGTATACCTCTAAAGCGTTCCTGCGCTTTGCCTTCCTGATGGGGCCTTCCGGTCTGCTGGCACTACTGGCGGGCTGGATCACCACCGAAATGGGGCGTCAGCCCTGGGTCGTTTACGGCCTGCTGCGCACCAAAGACGCGGTATCGAACCATAACGTGTTGCAGATGAGCGTCAGCCTGATCCTGTTCATCGTCATTTACTGCTCGGTGTTTGGCGTGGGTTACGGCTACATGATGCGTCTGATCCGCAAAGGTCCGCAGGCGCATGAAGGTGAAAGCGTTGACCACGGTGGTCCGGGCCAGCACCGCACGCCTGCGCGTCCGCTGTCTGCTATTTCGGAATCACTGTCCGACGACTCTAAGGGAGCTTGATAATGGGTATCGACTTACCGCTGATCTGGTTTTTGATCATCATCTTCGGCGTGATGATGTATGTGGTGATGGACGGCTTCGACCTGGGCATCGGTCTGCTGTTCCCTCTGGTGAAAAAAGAGCACGACCGCGACGTGATGATGAACACCGTTGCGCCGGTCTGGGACGGCAACGAAACCTGGCTGGTGCTGGGCGGTGCGGCGTTGTACGGCGCATTCCCGCTGGCGTATTCGGTGATTCTTGATGCGCTGTCCATCCCGCTGACCCTGATGTTGTTCGGTCTGATTTTCCGCGGCGTGGCGTTTGAATTTCGTTTCAAAGCCAGCCCGGCCAAACGACATGTGTGGGATAAATCCTTCATCTGGGGATCGGTTATCGCGACCTTCTGTCAGGGCGTGGTATTGGGCGCCGTCATCAATGGTATTCCTGTGGTTAACCGCACGTATGCCGGTGGGGCGCTGGACTGGCTCACGCCGTTCACCCTGTTCTGCGGGTTCGCGCTGGTCGTGGCGTATGCCCTGCTCGGCTGCACCTGGCTCATCATGAAAACCGAAGGCGAATTGCAGGTAGCGATGCACAAAATCGCTAAACCTCTGCTGGTGGTTTTCCTGCTGGTGACGCTGGCAGTCAGTCTGTGGACACCGCTGACGCACAGTGATATCGCCACCCGCTGGTTCACTCGCCCTAACCTTTACTGGTTCCTGCCGGTACCGGTTCTGGTGGTATTAGTCTCTGCGTGGATGTTCCGTGCCATCAGCAAAAACGCGCATCACGCGCCCTTCCTGCTGACGCTGGCGCTGGTATTCCTGGGCTATACCGGTCTGGGGATCAGCATCTGGCCGAACATCATTCCGCCGTCCATTTCTATCTGGGAAGCGGCGTCACCGCCACAAAGCCAGGGCTTCATTCTGGTGGGCGCGCTGTTCATCATCCCGATCATTCTGGTGTACACCTTCTGGAGCTACTACGTGTTCCGCGGAAAAGTGACGCCGGATCAGGGTTATCACTGAGGAATTTCGTATGAATCTCATCAGAAAAATGGATGACAACAACATCACCAAAGCCCCGTTCTTAAAACGCGTTGGCTGGATGGCCGTCATCTGGGGTGGAAGTGTGTTAGCGCTGTTTGTCGTCGCGACAGTATTTCATCTGCTGATGTTTGCAGCGGGAATGCGGGAGCACTGATGCAGAGGGCCGCTGCATTCGTGGCGGCCTTTTATTTATTTCTTCAACACCAGTTCCACGAAATCACAGATATCTTCCATGGCTTCCTGCCTGACCTCCGCTGAGGGCATGACGATCAGCTGATCGGCGTAACCATTGAGCATCGCGGAAAGCTGGCGGGTGACGCGTGCGGCGTTGGTGGATCGAAATATCCCCGCTTCAGTACCTGCGCTGATGATTTCAGCCAGCAAATCCAGCCATTTCCTCACCATCAGTTGCGCCAGTGCGGCGTAAGCCTCGTTGTGCGCCGCCAGTTGCCACAGCGAACCGTAAAGTCGCCAGATGTCACCCTGCGTATCCGGCAGATAACTGTTTACCAGCGTGTGGAGTTTTTCCTGCGGCGGCAGCGCCACGATTTCTGCGGTGAACTCCTTGAGTTCCGCCAGCATTACCTCCGTCAGCGCTTCGATACACAGCGTCTGCCAGTCGGGAAAGTAGTGATAAATATGACTGCGCGAGATCCCGACGTATTCCGTCAGTTCGCGCGTCGTCACTTTCTCAATCCCCTTTTCGATAAAGAGGCTGATTGCACCATCAAGGATTTTCGCCCTCAACGCTTCCCGATTTTCTTTCATCATCAATCCTGTGCTGGCATTGAGCAACCGCTCAGGCCGCAGTTTATCAGGAAGACTGGCGCACGCCCACCGGCTTACGCAGGACGATTTTCAGCACCACCACGGTGGCGATCACCAGCGTGGCGGCAGAAATCAGGACCGCCAGAAACGCCTGATCAAACGCCGTACGCGCCAGCTCGCTGATTAACGTCGCATGCTCCGGGCTGAGATGGCTGGCGATATTCAGCGCCTCATCGAGGCTGTCATACGCGCCGTCGCCGGTCACAATACCGGCCGGCAGCGTGAGGCTGCGGCTGTAAACTGCCGTCATCAGGCCACCCAGCACGCCGCCCATTTCCCATGACACGTCTTCGATCGCCGCGACCATCCCGGCTTTCTCTTCCGGGGCGTTCAGCATGATGGAGGTCGAGGCCGCCGTCACCGCGCCGCCGAGGCCGAAACCTAAAATAAACAGGCTGGCGAGCTGCATCGCGGTGCCGCCTTCAAACAGCAGCGCGTGGCTGACAATTCCCGCGGCGGAAAGCGCGAAACCCCCGAGCATGATTTTGCGGACGCCGTATTTTGGCATCAGCATTCCGGCCAGCGGCGATGCCAGCGCGGAGGCTACCGGAATAGGCAGAATAAACATCGCGGCCATAAATGGCGTCAGCCCGAGCACCAGTTGCAACCGCTGGCTCAGTACCAGTTCGATGCCGATCAGCGCAATCATCGAGGTGATCGCCACGCCCACGCCGCAGGCAAAAGCGCGGTTGCGAAACAGCGAAAAATCGATCATCGGCTGCACGGCGCGTTTTTGCCTTCTGGCGAACAGCCCCAGAAACAGTACGCCTGCAAAGGCCGGGAACAACACGCCAGTCCATGAAGAGTTCATATTGCTCAGCTCTTTCAGCGCATAAATCACGCCGACCAGCCCGAGCATCACCATCGCCGATCCGGTGAAATCACACGGACGTTCCGGGTTGCCTTTGCCGCGCGGGATCAACGCCAGCGCACAAGGGAATACGGCCACCACAATCGGCACGTTGATCAGGAACACCGAGCCCCACCAGAAATATTCCAGCAACACGCCGCCAATCACCGGCCCGAGCGCCGCCGCGCCTGATGCCACCGCCGACCAGATACCAATCGCCAGCGCACGTTCGCGTTCATTGGTAAACACATGGCGCACAATCGCCAGCGTCGCGGGCATCATCATGGCCGCGCCAATCGCCAGAAACACGCGGGATGCGATCAGCCATTCCGCGGACGGCGCAAAAGCCGCGCACAGCGACGCCAGCGCAAACACCGGCAGGCCGCTCATAAACAGATTTTTATGCCCGAGACGGTCACTCAGCATACCCGCGCCGGGAAGCAGCCCGGCGACGACCAGCGGATACGCATTCACGATCCATAATTTTTCGGATGACGACGCCCCCAGCGCCAGCGTCAGACGCGGCAGCGCCGTGTAAAGCACCGTCATATCAATGATGATCAGGAAAAGGGTACTGGTGACAATGGCGAGGATCAGCCAGCGGTTTTGGACGAACATATACAGCCTCAGAAAGTTTTTGAGCACTTGCTCAAGCGCGAAAGGTACTTGAGCGGGCGCTCAAAATCAAGCGAAGCCAGCGTAATGGTTGAGGATCGGTTGACACACCGGCGGGCAGAAACGCAGAACTCAGCGGCAAGAAAAAGCCCACCGGAAGGTGGGCAAAAGGGGTAAACAGACTTTTATCTCAGTTTTCTTATTATTTCCCCGGTGAGGCGAAATTACTCTTTAACAGTGTCTTCCAGCGTGAAACGGCCCAGCGGGTTCTGATGGAAGTCTTTGATATTTTTACGTGTCACGTTGCGGTACGGGCTGTAATACAAATCTATCCAGTTCACGTCCGCTTTAGCCATTTTCTGTAAATCGATATACATCTGCTGGCGTTTTGCCGGATCCATTTCCACACGGGCGGCAGCCACCAGCGCTTTCACTTTATCGTTGTGATAACGCGTCATGTAGTTGTTGTTGGAATCATGTCCCAGCACAAACGTGGTTTTCTGATCGGGATCGAGGATGTCATTCGTCCAGTACATCACCGAAATATCGTAATCACCCGCGACTAACATGTCCCAGCTCTGGCTCGGATCCACTTTTTGCAGACTGGCCGTAATGCCCGCTTTTGCCAGCTGTTGTTGCAGCAAAACGGCGATTTGCTCGTCCACTTCATCCCCGGCGTTCACCAGATATTTCAGCGTCAGGTTTTTCACGCCTGCCGCCGCCAGCAGCTGTTTGGCTTTCCCGGGATCATAAGGACGTTGTAAGTTACCGGCGTAGTGATACAACGCGCCGTCAGGAATATAGGAATTGGCGATTTTGCCGTAGCCGAACGTCACGGTGTCGATAATCGACTTTTTATCGATGGCGAAATCGAGCGCCTGCCGGACTTCAACTTTGCCCAGATCGCCGTGTGAATGGTTAATCAGCAGATGATCTTCTCGCGTTGAAGTGTCCAGTTCGACGGCCAGTTTCGGGTCTTTCTGCAACGAGGAAATGCGTGAGAACGGAATCGACAGCGCCGCATCGATTTCGCCCGCCTGCACTTTGAGCATGCGGGTATTGTCGTCAGGCAGCGTCAGCCACTCGACGCCATCCAGTTTTACCTTCGCGGCATCCCAGTAATACGGGTTTTTCACCAGCTCGACTTTCTCGCCACGCGTCCACGCTTTCACGCTGAATGCGCCCGAACCCACCGGATGTTCGGCAAAATCATCCGCGCCCTGTTTGGTCAGCGCCGCCTGTGAAATCACCGACGCATTGGGCAGCGCCAGCTGGGAAAGAAACGCCGCCGACGGCGTTTTCAGCGTGATGACCAGCGTGTGCGCATCGTCCGCTTTCAGCGTATCAATAATGCTGTACGAATCTTTCCACAGTGAACCGGCGTCATCGCGGATACGCGTCAGGCTGAACACCGCATCCGAAGCCGTGACCGGCGTGCCGTCTGAGAATTTTGCCTCGCGCATTTTCAGCGTATACGTTTTGCCGTCCGGCGAAATCGTCCAGCTTTCCGCCAGCCCCGGCAGCAGTTTGGTGCCGGTATTGTCCACGCGAACCAGCGGATCAAACACGTTCGAGAACACCCAGTTATCGGCGTTTTGCGCCGATTTGATCGGGTCAAACGTCGTGCTGTCCTCACGACGTCCGATGGTCAGAACCCCGGCCGCCTGCGCCATTTCGCTGACCAGGCTCAACGCCAGCAGCACCCCGGCGGCCACAACGTTAAAATGCTTTTGCTTCATGTCACATTCCTTCAGTCATCGGAAAAATCCTTTCGCTACCGGGCGCATCAAGCACACAGGCGAAAGCATGATCGGCAATATGCCGGGTTTCGGGTGCCGCGCCCTGCCTGCACGCAGGAAGCGCACGGGCACAGCGTGGATGAAAAGCGCAGCCCGCAGGCAGCGAAACCGGGCTGGGCGGCTCGCCCTGTAACGAGTTCTCCGGCAGCGGGCGGTCGGGGTCAATCTCGGGGATAGCCGCCACCAGCGCGGCGGTGTAAGGATGGCGCGGCGTATTAAACACCGTTTGCGTCGGGCCGCTTTCAACAATCCGCCCCAGATACATCACTGCCACGCGGTCGCAGAGACGCCGCACAATCGCCAGATCATGCGCGATAAACAAAATTGCCAGCCCCATGCTCTCGCGCAGATCCATCAGCAAGTTGATGATTTGGGCCTGAATCGACACGTCGAGCGCCGCGACGCATTCATCGGCGACAATCAGCCGTGGCTCAATCGCCAGCGCGCGGGCGATTCCGGCGCGCTGACACTGCCCGCCACTCAGCGCCTGGGGTCTCCGCGACGCATGATCAGCGCTCAGGCCGACCAGCGTCAGCAGCTCGTTAATCCGCGCCGGGATCGCTGCTTTCGCGACTTTCTGATGTACACGCAGCACTTCGCCAATGCTCTCGCCCAGCGTCTGACGCGGGTTCAGTGAGGAAAACGGATCCTGAAAAATCATTGCCGTTTGCTGACGAAGCCGGGCAATATCCGGTTTCACGCCGCCGGTGATCAGCTGCCCGTTAAAGCGCACACGCCCTGCACTGGCGTTTTCCAGCTGCAACATCGCGCGCCCCAGTGTGCTTTTTCCGCTGCCCGATTCGCCCACCAGCCCCAGCGTTTCTCCGGCATTGATGTACATCGACACACCATTCACCGCCTGCACGACGCGCTTTTTACGCCCCAGCCCGCCGGATACCGGAAACGTCACCGACAAATCTTCGGCTTCCAGCAGCGGGTAAGGCCGCACATCCGGCGCAGCCGTCCGGTCAGAAAGTGGATTCATTTTCCCTCCCGGATATCACCGGACTGAGAACCCGCAAAGGGTGATGGCAGGCGGCAACGTGGCTGCGGGCAAACTCAGCGGTCTGCATCGCGGGCTGAAGGTCATGGCACTGCGCCGTGGCGTGTGTACAACGCGGATGAAAACGGCAGCCGGTCGGGAAACGCGCCGCAACCGGTGGCTGGCCGGGCAACGTGATCAGCCGCCCCGCCCCGCCTTCGCTGGCGGGCTGACAGTCAATCAGGCCGCGGGTATAAGGATGCAGCGCCTGCGCCAGTACCTGACGTTTTTCGCCGGTTTCACACAAGCGCCCGCCGTACATCACCGCGATGCGGTCGCAGGTTTGTGCTACCACGCCGAGATCGTGAGTAATGAGAATAATGGCGATACCCAGCCGCTCGCGCAGATCGCAAAGCAGCCGTAAAATCTGCATCTGCACGGTGACGTCCAGCGCCGTAGTCGGTTCGTCGGCAATCAGAATTTTGGGCTCGCAGGCCAGCGCCACGGCTATCATTGCGCGCTGACGCATACCACCGGAAAACTCATGCGGATAGTTGTCCACGCGACGCTGCGGATCGGGAATGCCCACCTGCCGCAGCCACTCCACGGCCTGACGCTGTGCCTCGCGGCGGCTCGCCCCAAAATGCAGGCGGCGGCTTTCTGCAATCTGCTGCCCGATGGTCATCACCGGGTTCAGATGGCTGGCCGGGTTCTGGAAAATCATGCCAATTTCCCGCCCGCGAATGGCTGTCATGCGTTTATCATTGAGCGTCAGTAAATCGGTGTCATTCAGGCGGATTTCTCCGGCGCGGATGTTCAAGCCTTCGCCCGGCAGCAGGCGCATCATTGCGCGGCAGCTCAGCGTTTTGCCCGACCCGCTTTCGCCCACCAGCCCGAGGATTTCACCGGCACTGAGCGTGAGGGAAAGCTTATCCACCAGCGCCACGCCCTGCCGGTCTTCAATGGTTAAACCGCGAACTTGCAACAGCGTCATGGGCGCTCCCCCAGTTTGTCACCTAAACCGTCGGCCAGCAGGCTGAAACTCATCGCCAGCACGACAATCGCCAGGCCCGGAAACGTGGTTATCCACCAGGCGGTGGTGATAAAACTTTGCCCTTCGGCGACCATCACGCCCCATTCGGCCAGCGGCGGCTGAACGCCTAAACCGAGGTAACTCACCGATGCACCACTGAGCAACACCAGCACGCAATCGGACATTGAGAACACCAGCGAACTGGTCAGCGCATTGGGTAAAAGATGCAAAAGCAAAATGCGCGGATGGCGGTAACCCAGGCTGCGCGCGGCCAGAATAAAATCCCGGTGTTTAAGCGTCAGCACCTGCGAGCGTACCAGCCGGGCGTAAGACACCCAGCCGACCATCGCCATCGCGATATAAAAACTGCTTAACCCCGGCCCGAGAATGGCGATGATAGAGAGCATCAGCACCAGAAATGGAAACGCCAGCACCACATCGATAACGCGCATGAAAAACGTATCTACCGCGCCGCCAAGATAGCCGGAAAAAGCGCCGATAAGCGTGCCAAAGGTGAACGGAAAAATGACGCCGATAATGCAGATTTGCAGATCAATCCGCGCGCCCCACATCACGCGGGAAAGAATATCGCGGCCAAAATTATCAGTGCCAAACGGATGCGCAAAAGTCGGCGGCGACAGCGTGACGGCAGCGTCCTGCGCAATCGGGTCGAACGGGGCAATCCACGGGGAAAACAGCGCAATCAGCAGCCACGCGCTCAGCATCAGAATACCCAGCCGCAGCGCCTGCTGACGCGGCAACCCGCGCAGATGAAAACGGCCGAACCGCTGCGTGGCTATTTTTTCGGTCATGCTCATAGTTTCACCCTCGGATCTAACGCCACCGTCAGCAAATCAGCCACCAGATTGACGGCCACCGTCGCCAGCGCAAACACCAAAACCACGCCCTGCACCACCATGTAATCGCGGCTGATAATGGCTTTCACCAGCAACTGTCCCATGCCCGGAATAGCAAAAACGCTTTCAATCACCACCGTGCTGCCAATCAGCCAGCCGATATTTACCGCCAGCAGATTGACCGTCGGCACCAGAGAATTGGGCATGACATGCCGCCAGAAAATCCGGTTCTCGTTCTGCCCGCGCGCCCTGGCCGCGGTGACATAATCGTTCTGCAATTCCATCAACAAACTGGCGCGCAGGTTGCGGGTCAGCACCGCCGACAGCGCCAGCGCCACGGTCAGACAAGGCAAAAACAGATGATGTAAACGCTCGCCGAAATCGCTGCCGTAGCCCGAAACCGGAAACCAGCCGAGCGACAGGCTGAACAGCAAAATCATCATGATCGCCAGCCAGAACGCCGGTAATCCGAGGCCAACGGTAGAAAGCAGACGGATCATCTGATCCGCGAGCCGCCCGCGGTTTCGCGCCGCCGTTGCCGCCAGTGGCACCGTAAACAGCATCGCCAGCATCACACTGCCCAGCACCAGATACAGCGTCGGTTCGATGCGCGACATGATCAGTTTCAGCGTATCCACGCGGTAAATCAGCGACTTCCCCATTTCGCCGTGCAACAGGTTGCGTAAGAAGTAGAGATATTGCTGCCAGACCGGCAGATCCAGTCCGTACTGCGCACGAATGCGGGCGATGGCTTCCGGCGTGCTGCGTACGCCCAGCAGGATCCTCGCCGGATCGCCGGGAATGGCGCGCACCATGACAAACGTCAGAATGCTGATCCCCAGCAAAACCGGCAGCAGTTGCAGCGGGCGCCAGAGCAAAAATCGGTAACGGTGCATGGCAATCCTCTTAATGACTGTTTTTGGTGCAGAGCAGGCGTCATTTCCCCTGTAGCTCTACGTTAGCCGCAGCAAAACCTCACCGGTAGTTAGCAAAAATACTAGGTTTATCCCGTCGGCGATTTGGCATTGCGATTGCATAACTTTTTCTTAACAACCGGTCAGCAGCAAAATCGGTGCCCGATCAGCACATTCGTGGCGGAAAGAGGAACTTGCGGAGATGAATTTATGAAACTCGCGGTGAAAGAAAGTGCCGCGCCGTTGCGGGAAACCACCGTGGATGGCGCGTTTAACCACCTCTTTGCGCAGACGTCGCGTTTGGGGTTCGATGCCCTGATCTACGATTACACGCCGGTGCCGCGCTCGCTGGAAGGCGAGCTGATCACGCCCTCTTTGCTGCGGATGTGTAACGTGCCGGGTGACATGCAGAAATTGTGGCTGGAAAGTGGCTATTATCAGGTCGATCCGGTGCAGCATTACGCGCTGGAAAGTTGCGCGCCGTTTGTGTGGTCCTATCAGCGGCCAGACAACACGTCCCTGCAAAACCGCCTGAGCGATCTCAACAAACCGGTCACGCATTACATGTGTGATAACAATATGCCGTGCGGCGCGACCGTACCCCTGCATTTGCCGAACGGCGGGTTTGTCACCGTGACCGGCATACACACAGGCGCGGGGCATGAACTGGATATTCAGGATGTGCTGGCGGAGCTGAGCCTGCTGGCGCTGACGTTTCAGGAGTGCGTCTTTCCGCTGTTCGACGCCAGCGTGCTGACCTGCAAACATGTGCGGCTGAGCAAGCGCGAGCGCGAATGTCTGGCGTGGGCGGCGGAAGGGCTAACGGCCAAGGAAATCGCCCGCAAACTCAGCCGCTCGGTGGCCACCGTAACACTGCATCTCAACACTGCCGGTCGTAAACTGGGGGCCAGCAACCGCGTCCAGGCGGTGGTTCGCGCGCTGCATTATCGCCTGCTGGACAGCTGACCGCCCAATTTCCTATCTTTTTTACTAGCTGTTCAGCACCGCCCCGATGTTTACCCTGAGAAGATTATTCACCGACAGGGGAAACAAAATGGTCAAGATCACTGAAGGCTACGCGCCGTTTCAGGAATACCAGACCTGGTACCGCATCAGCGGCGATCTCAGTCGCGGCAAGACTCCGCTGGTGATCGCCCACGGCGGACCGGGCTGCACGCACGATTACGTCGACGCCTTTCGCGACATCGCCCGCACGGGTCGCGCGGTCATTCATTACGATCAGATCGGCAATGGCCGTTCGACGCATCTTCCCGATAAACCGGCCGGTTTCTGGCAACCATCGCTGTTTCTGGCTGAGCTGGATAATCTCCTGCGCAATCTCGGCATCGAAGAAAACTACGCCCTCCTCGGGCAATCCTGGGGCGGAATGTTAGGTGCCGAACACGCCGTCACGCAGCCGGCCGGCCTGAAGGCACTGATCATCGCCAACTCACCCGCCTCGATGGAATTATGGCTGCAAGCCGCCGCCCGCCTGCGCAGCGAACTACCTGACGGTGTGCAGGAAACCCTGCTCGCCCACGAACAGGCCGGAACGATCGACAGCGAAGAATACAAAGCCGCCTCGCAGGTTTTCTACACGCGCCACGTTTGCCGTCTCGACCCGTGGCCGGAAGAGGTTAAACGCACCTTCTCCGCGATGGACGCCGATCCGACGGTTTATCACGCCATGAACGGCCCGACCGAATTTCACGTCATCGGCAGCATGAAAGACTGGACGATCATCGACCGTCTGCCGGCGATCAACGTACCGGTCTTGCTGATTTCCGGCCGCTACGACGAAGCCGCCCCCGAAGTGGTTCAGCCCTTTGCCGACGGGATAAAAGACGTCCGGTGGGTGATTTTTGAGAATTCGAGCCACATGCCGCATGTGGAAGAACGGGGAGCGTGCATGGAATGCATTCAGGAGTTTCTGGATTTGCAGGAGGCAGCTGCAAAGGGCTGCCTTTAAAGGCGGTCTGGTGTAAGTTTCGGTGATCGCTCAAGGTCAAGACCTTGGGCTCGCCGCCCAAACTGGCCCAAAGGGCGCGTTAACGCGCGCGCCCTCTGGACATCCGCGCTTTTTAACTGCGCGCTGCCGCTAGTAAAGTATGTTTCAGCAACTCCGGCTATTGCCGCAAACGCCGCCGCTGCGCGGTTCTCTCGCCTCGGGTTCGAACCTGCTCGAAAAAAGACTCTCGCTGT
>NZ_JAEMGT010000218.1:0-1189 GCF_017655185.1 Rahnella sp. ChDrAdgB13
AGGTTGCCCTGTTCGGCCTCCTGAAATATCGCATACAGCCGGTTAATATTGATGCCCAGTGACGGATGTTCCGGCCACTGGCGGCGCAACAGCAGGTTGTCATCCGACTGCTGCCGCTTTAAGGTCAGCGGCTGCAGCGGATTGCCGTACACATCCACGATAACGTTACTCATGGCTACCAACCTCCCTGGTGAAAGTCACGCTGCCAGTCACGCGACGCCCGGCGGCTCATATCGCTGTTCATGCTGTAAAACTCCATTTTGGGTGTACTGCTGACCGCCAGCGTCCAGAGCATATGCAGGGCATCCGGGCCGTCGTCGTGGTCGGCCTTCGGGAAGTGCCGCAACTGCTCAATGAGGGTGGTCTGGTCGGCGTGCAGAAGAATTCGCCCGTTGGCCACGTGCGGCTGCAGCGACTCGATGCGCAGCAGCTTGTCGGTATGGGGAATGATGGAACGCGCCGGAACGGGGATACCTTCGAGCTGCGCCCGCTTAATCAGCTCGGTGCGCAGGAACTCCTGAAACTGCACTGACTCAACGCCCCATACCAGGCAGTTGTATATCTTCTGCAGCTCAATGACGTCACTGATTATCTTGTCTGGCAGGCGCTTGCGGATTTGCGCTTCCACCACGTTCAGCACGCCGTTCAGGCGGTCATAGCCACCCACCAGAATGGCTGAGGGGTCACGGCTGGCACCGGCTTTTCCCAGGCTCGGGTCAACCGCACCGAAGTAAATCCACTCCCGCATGCGGTGTACCCAGTATTTGATGATGTCGTGCCCGGCCTCGTCCTTCCCGGCAAACAGCGCATCATCCCCGGCAACCGGGTCATTTTGATACTCGGAATCGAATGTACCGTGACCGTCGCGGGCACGGATGGTCATCAGGGCCACCAGTGGGCGGGCCGACCAGGAGACCAGCGCACCGGCATCCATATCACGCTGGTTCGCCTCATAAAACGCCGTCGCGGCGTCTTCGCCTTCATTGCGCAGCAGCGCCTCCCACGCATCCCACAGGGACATATTGTCCGGCCAGCGGCGCAGCGCCTTAAAGCGGGCGGTACGCCACAGCTTATTGTTCAGGGTGCGCGACAGCACGGAGTCGTAATGCAGAATGGTGCCGATATAGACCACATCCAGCTTACCCCCGGCCTGACCGAGGGGCAGCACGGTCTTCTTCAGCCAGGCTTC
>NZ_JAEMGT010000219.1:0-2154 GCF_017655185.1 Rahnella sp. ChDrAdgB13
CGCTTATCGGCATCAATCAGGCTGGCTGCTATCTGCTGCTGATACTGTGGCGGGCGGCCGGTGCCCAGATAGAAGCTGATGAGGTTATCGGGGAACCGGGTAACCCATTCGCGTGCTGAATCAGTGAAGCCAGGCAACAGAAGCGCATCATCTTCCAGTATCACCACGCGACAATCCTGATGGCTGGCCCACTCGATAGCCCGTCGGTGATTCCAGTTCGCACCGTTGTCACCGTCATCAATCAGCAGGTGCGCATCCAGCATAACGGCGAGGCGCATTCCCATATCGCGGCGTTTGTGATGACCAACAACAACAAACTTTATTTCTTCGCACATTGATAAACCTTGTTTATTGTATGGTTTCAGCCCGCCCATGTTTGGAGCATGAGCGCACACAGTGATGAGGGACGGTTGATTACCTCTGAAGAAAGGACAATACGTGAGCCATATACATAGCCGTGAATATATTGAATCAGGACAGGTGGTGTCCGTGCAGTGCTCCCACCAGATTAATGTTTTGGTAATGGATGACACCAATTACAGCAAATACAAGCGGGGACAAAGCGCAACAGTTTATGGCGGGTTTTATACGCACTTCCCGGCTAATATTGCCCCGCCTCATTCCGGAAACTGGAATATAGTTTTAGCCTTGCCACCTGGGCATAGAGCAAACATTAACTATTCAATCAACATCATTGGTTAGAGCTAACTGGCCTTTGGCCTGAAAAAGCGCCTCCTCAAGGGCGGCAATGATTTTCTGCTGTGTGCCGTCCTTTACATGGCCTGTCGACAAAATACCCTCAGCGTTTACGCTATCGCGCATCCAAATAACCGAACCACCTTCTGAAATTTCTACTTTCACGATATTCCCCTGCCTTGAGATCAACTGTTATTTATGTTTCCAGTAAGCGAACTCCAAACCAGTTCCTTTTGTCCGGAAAACTGTATGCACGCGTGGGCCAGTCACAAGCCTGTCACTGTATTGATGCGCCACAATTCCGAATGCGCCCATATCAACCCGGGTTTCTGGCGTCTTGCCCTTATCCCAGAACCGATGACTTTCGCTGAGGTGATGCAGCCGGATTATCTGGTGCGCAAACTCCATGACATCTTCGCGGCAGCCGCCAAGCAGGCCAGCATTAAGCATTAGACTGTTCCGGTGCTCTCTCAGGAATTCGGCGTAAACTTTTCCATGATGGTTCTGATGCATCCACGGATCCGCATATGTCTTGGGCTCAGAACCGACGTATATCTTGCCGGGTTCCATCTCTTCCCACGGCTGATGCAACATCTCTACGTCAGTACCATCGGTACACCAGACAAACCGGTATTCAGGGTGCGCTCTCAGATACTGATAGATATGCAGCCAGCGGGCAAAGTACGGGCTCATTTGAACCGGCGGTACCGAAACCAGAGAAGCACCGGCGGGAGCAACATCAAGCTGGTCAGCCAGCACCACGGCATCAGATCCGCGAATAGAAGCGGCCCACACAGAGAGAATCGAAACATCAGGCTTTATTGCAGTGCCGCGCTGGGGATCTGGCTGACCGGTCAGCAATGTGGTGATAACGACATTGCGC
The DNA here is from genome assembly GCF_017655185.1 of Rahnella sp. ChDrAdgB13. NCBI lineage: Bacteria > Pseudomonadati > Pseudomonadota > Gammaproteobacteria > Enterobacterales > Yersiniaceae > Rahnella > Rahnella sp. ChDrAdgB13. Next base: position 1,580 of record NZ_JAEMGT010000219.1, read on the forward strand.
TGGCGCCGGTACTCGGCATAACCGGCATAACCCGAATCACGCCGCGCATTGAAGATGGTCACGTTATTGCGAACCAACGCATCACGGTCAGGACGAGAAACAGAACGCTCAACCGCTTCATGTTCATCCAATGAATAAATCAGCTTCTCAGATCCGGCAACATCAGCGAATGCCCAGGTCGTCAGTCCAGCGTTATGAATACGCAGGGCCAGATCAGGATGCTCATACATGCCACGGCCATAAACCGGGTCGAAGCCGCCGACCTTCTCAATCGCGCTGCGGTGGTAATACAGCATCACTCCGCGCTGGCCGGTGTATGCTACATGCCGATCATCGCGATACAGTACAGCCATATCGTTCAGCTTCTTCGCGCCAGCCAGATCGAGAAATTGATAAGCCAGATGAGGCTCAGGTGATTCGATGTAAGGAACGTGCCAGTTATCGCTGATTGGATAAGCGTCATCATCCCACAGAAAAAGGTGCTCACAGCCAACATCAATCAGCGCCTCAAGGCTCCGGTTCTTCGAAGCCACGATCCCGAGTGATTTCTCATGCCTGATTATTTCGACACCGGC
>NZ_JAEMGT010000220.1:0-1256 GCF_017655185.1 Rahnella sp. ChDrAdgB13
ATCAGTGGGGTAATGCAGGCGTTTAAACGATTTTCGGATCAGAGACATGGGAAGGAAACATTGTAAAAAAAACAGCATGTTACCTGACAACGCCTTAATGCGACAGAACCGATTTTCCTGACCGATAAGTGTTTTACCTCGCGCGGTATCCGGGTCGAAAACATCCGTGAATGGCTGCACCAGTACCGGCAGTGGGCCATTTCGCGCGGACTGGCGGAAACGTTGCGGGAAAAGTATGAGCGTCATCTGTTAAAAATGGCCAGACTGGGGATCTCGATGGCGCGTCAGCATTCGCTGAAAAACCGCCTGCGGCAGATTAAGCGCTGGGTTGTCAGTCCCGAACTGCGCGGTGAGAAAGCCCGCACAGAGGCGGATATCGGTGAGATCCTTGAAGAACAGGCACGCAAGGTGCGGCAGCTGCGTGACAACGGTAGCAAAATGAACCACCACAGAAACGCCTGGTGGCGTTGGGTTGCCAGCGGCCAGTGTACCAAGGTCCAGCAAATGCAGATCGAAGGTGCAGTGAACGCCGAGCATCCCGCACTGTTAGCCAGCGATGCGGAGACGTACTACCGCCTGCTGCTTGAGCGCGCCGGCGTCCCGCTTTCTTAAACCCAAAGTAGACTCACGATACACATTTTCCGCATCAGGCGCGGGCGTTTATGCTGACATTGTTCAATGCCGGTAGGATTTCCCGTGCCCGCTATCTGGCGGCAGCTGCCTTACTGACGCCGGCGCAGGAACGTCACCCAGGACGTCGTTGATGAATGGATAATAATTATACAAATCAGACGGACTCACCATCATCGATGTCGGTCGGGAAGTAATTAACTTCGAAAAGGCCTGATAAATATCGTTAATTTCGAACGTAGCTTCTGAACAAAAACGCTTTCTAAAGAAAGAGTACTCATGAGCCGACCTACGGCACGGCATCTTGAGTAGCACCCTTCACGTTGTTCCGGGCAAGTGTAAGAGCAGTCAATCGGCCAAACAGTCGTTTTCGCTGGCCGTGGGTCTTTTACCCGGTCGGGCAACAGGCCCGGCCGGATAAAAGAATCAGGAACAGTGAATGTTGTAACTAGTTTTGCGGGAAGAATCTTTTGTCATTCGACCATTAAGCTTTTTCGTTGCGGAAAGCCCGCAGTATCGGCTTTCGCACGCTCAAGCCTCTTATAAAAACCGTCTGGCAGCTACCGTGTTCCGTCAAAGAAAAGTTGCGTCAATTTTGGAAATACAGCCCCTAAGCGCTGTCAGCA
>NZ_JAEMGT010000221.1:0-10101 GCF_017655185.1 Rahnella sp. ChDrAdgB13
TTCTCACGTAATGTGGTTTGGGAAAGTGCATTTATTGCGCGTCCGGCCGATCATCATTGCGCGTCACTACAGGTAGTGGTGCCCTGCAGGTAGCCGTCGGTCCAGGCACCCTCCCAGTCGTACACGCCGTGTATTCCGCAGGAGAGGTAGAGGGCAATGACCTCGTTACTAGAGAGGCCCCGGTGGCCATTGAAGAATATTTTCCCCTGGTAAGTCTGGTAAAACGGCATTTTCAGGGCGTGCCAGTCAGCGCCTTCCCCTAGTGAGCAGCTTAGTCCGACCGAGGTATACCGCCGCAGCCGCTCGGCGATCGCCGGCTGTTTGGCAAGGGGCTTTGAGTGATCGGCAATCAGTGCCTCCGGCATCAGTTCGCAGCGGTACACCAGCGGCGCGCCGGGGTTTCGGTTTTTATATAAGGCATGACTGCGCGCCCCGTTAAAATTATCGGTGAACCAGCAGGCGTCGATATCGCCCGATTCACCCGTTCCCTTGAATGCCGCATCAAACTGTGCGAACCGCTGACGTGTCCCGTGAAAAAGCTCCACCTTTATTACCCTCTGCTGTGGTCTCATAGTTGTTATAGCTGAGCGATGGCTCTTTACTGTCCAACGCGCCGAAGGTGAACGCCACCGTTTACTGCACGCGTCTGCGTATCTGACCAGGCTTTACCCGGCTAACGCATTGTGTTCTTCAAGGGCATATTCAAAATCGGCAACAAGCAAGAAGTTATCCGTCCTGTAAACCTGGTCCTGCTGAATCCTCTGGTACCTTTCGTTCAATAAACGCCAGGCAGTCTGTCGCAGTGCCCTGGGTACGGATTCATCTTTCACCGTCCGCATAAGCATGGTGCAGGTTGTCAGAAATGCAGCGTCCTTTCGGTGCCGGTAGTAAGCACCCGCAGAACAATCTGCAATGATTTTGACAGATTCAGGATGATGGCAGAGAGCGTTAACCGTCGTCTGATCGGGCATCTGCGCCTTGAGTTCGGCCTGAATTTTTGACTGATGGTACATGAGCTTTAAATAGGCAAACATCGATCCTCACTTACGCACCGAGAGCTGTTCCTGCAGAGAATGAACATAAATGTTGGGTCGGATGCGCGCTTAACGCAGTGAAGAGAGCAAGCTGAACCCAAATCACTTAATCACTGTAGAACTTCCCCGGAGGCCGCGGCCTGCCCAGACGCCTTCACCAGGGAAAACCAAAAATGAAAAGTCCCAACCGATGGGACTTAATCGCGCACACTGGCTGGCCATCCTACGAGAAGAAATTGACGTTATTGAAGACCCAAACCAAAGCGCCGCCAAACATCACCGCGGCCAAAATGATATATAAGTACTTAGGAAGCATAGGATTATTCATTTATTGTTCCTTTCAGACAACGACAGAAGAAGCATTAGGAGTCATACACAACTTTACCCGCAGCGGCGCGGTGCGCATAGCGTTTCTTCCCGGGAGTGCGCGCCGGTGACTATTATCCCTCACAATAGATAAACCTCATTGCGGCTCAGCCGATGCGCTGCAGCCCGACCGTGCTCACCGGCACCGTAAATCTCACCTCCCGCTGATAGCCGACGTCCAGCGCAAATACCCGGGTGTAAACCTCCGTGCTCGAGGCCTCGGCGTGGCCCATGTATGCCTGGACCACCTTCATCGGCACGTGGGACTGGATCAGGTGCATCGCAAAGCTGTGCCGGAACGTTTTCGGGGTAATGGTCGCTAACGAAAACGTGACACTGTCACTTTCAGCCCGCCGGACCGCGGCGCGGATCCAGTTGCGCGGCGTCTCGTCACTCTTGACGTTCCAGATAGGCTCGTTCTTCTTTGGCCTGAACGTCTGAAAATACTCCCGCAGCCGCTGCACGTACGCCTCATCGAACAGCGGCACGATGCGGCTGAGCTGCTCGCCAGCCTCGGGGCGCCCGCGTCCGCGGGTGCGCTGCTTGAGGGTTTTGATCACCACGAACGGCCGCGAGCCGTTGTCGAGGTTAAAGTGCGCCGGCGTGAGGGCCAGGCATTCGTTGAGGCGGGCGCCGGTGTTCCACAGCGTTTCCCCGAAGAGCCGCTGGGTCAGATCCCGCAGGTAGGGCAAAAGCTGGCTCACCTCCGGGGCGAGCAGGTAGTGCGGCATCCCGACGCCGGCGGTCATGGCCATCTGGCGAAGGGCCAGGGCGTCGTCGTAGTTAAAATAGCCACTGGTGACGCTACGTGAATTCTGAAAACTTTCGTGAGGGATTAGGCTCAATTTTTTAATCTCCGCAATCTGCGTCGCAGAGCCGGCTTCCGGCGGCGATTATCCTGTGATTAAACACAGTGTGCCGAAAATCCGCGTCGCGATCGAGCGGAATAAATACCAAAATGGTGATCGGTCGTTTTGGGGAGTTTTCCGCTATACCGGAAAAAGCCCAACGTGCGGAGGAGGGGATAGGGCGGTCAGCAACGCCCCGTCGCTGCCGCCCGACCGGACCAGACGGTATGCAAGCCCCTGAATCCAAAGTCATTATATCGCAGCCACCGGGAAATACCTCCCTTTGACGTCAACAGAAAAAAAACCACCCTTAAAAGCAAAAAACCACAAGATATGGTGCTTGTGACGTTAAAATAGAGACAGATGGTGTGGTCAGGGCCGTTTTTCCTGAGGGTGCCCTGAGAAAGTTGGGCAGTCTGGGGGGAAACCCCAATCTGCCCGAAAGCGTGACAGGTCAGCGTGTGGATGCCTGTCCAGCAGCCATGACCAACCTGTGACTGATCCTACCCGCGAATAGGGGACATAGTTAGTATGTCGGAAGACCTCTAAAAGTGAATGGGCCGTTTTGCTGGGATACTTACACTACCATTTTGTTGCGTTTCGACTGGGAATGGGGCTTTCACACAGAATATGTGAAATGTATTCAGAGGTTCCTTTCAGGGATTCTAATGTTCCAACATCTACAACAGTACCTGCATCCAATACACAAACTCTCTGAGAATGCTGAAAGGTAGAAACGCGGTGGCTAATGTTGATTATGGTGGCACTTTTAAAGAATGAACGTATATTTTTGATAACTTCAAATTCATTAATAACATCTAGAGATGATGTGATTTCATCAAGAATGATAACGGATGGTTTTCTTAAAAAAAGACGAGCCAGGGAAAGACGTTGTCGCTGACCGCCTGAAAGTGTCATCCCTTCATCTCCGAGCAATGTGTCTAAAATTGAATTATCCGAGAGTGGGCTATCATTTGGAAAATTCGCCATAGAAAGGGCTAATAGTAGCTCTTCATCACTTGCATTAGGATTTGCTATTTGTAGGTTAAATCGTACTGAATCCATGAAAACCCGTTCGTTTTGAGTAACAAAATAGCAGAAATCATTCAAAGCAAATTGTGAAATAGAAGATGCCTTTGAATTACCAAAAATTACATAACCTGAGTTAGGAGTAAGGAGCCCAGAAATAATTTTCACTAATGTAGATTTCCCACTACCACTCTTTCCTGTAATAGTGAAAAACTCACCTGAGTTTATACTAATGCTCACATCGTCTAGCACTTTAACATTGCTATCTGGATAATAGAAATTTATATTTTTCAGTGTAATTTCATTACTTGAAGGCATCAATGTACTATCGCTACCTACGACCTCCTTACATGATTCGGCAAGAAATTTATACAATACATTGACTGAGTGACGGATTTCAGTGAGCATCTCACTAAGATTTTCCAAAGGGGAAGAAAGAGCTATTATATAAGATGTTACTAGTATAAAGTGAGGAAATGATACACTGCCATCAATAACTGAGATTATAGTGTAAATTAATGCCCCACCAAAAAAAAGTATATTGACAAAGGAACAAGACAGCAGATATATGAAATTCAACCGCCAATAATCGTACTGTGAAACTGCATCTTCATTTAAAGAAGTATCAAATCGTTGAAAGAAAAAAGTAAAAGAATTACAAGCTCTTACTGCGGGCATATTTTTCACACAATCAGTGAGTTTGCTATATGTTTTAACACCTGTATCCATGAGCTTTTGTCGGAATTCCAGAAGTCTTTTATTATAAAATTGGCTAACTGAAATAAAAGAAACAGTATATAAAATAAATGCAGAACCCACAAAAAAATCACCCGTTCTGAATATAATGAAAAGTGAAAAAAACACTTGTAAAAAAGGTGATAATAAGGACATGGTAAGATTTCTAATCAAAGTATAAAGTTCATTACTGGCTTGATTTAATTTTTGTGTGACATAACCAGTATTCTCATCTGCTGATATACTTTCATTATTGGTAAACAATGCGGTAAAATATATCTGTGAGAGCGCTTTAATTGATTCTATTCTTATTGAACTTTGCAAGTATAAGGATATGAAACCTATGAGTTTTTGTGCAGAAAGAATACTTACATAAACAAACCCCAAAAGAATGGCCTCGTAATGTACGTTATCTTTTGATTCAATAAGCCCCGTCAAATGGGATAATATTAAAGGCAATAAAGCCATAAGGAATGCCGACAGGAAAGAGAAAACGATGACGATGATAAACCACCTGACAGCTTTTTTATCACATTTAGATGACAAGGTAGATAAAATGAATAACATGCTATGCATTGGCTTCACCGTCGATAATCAGATCATAAAAGCATTGAATTCTATGTAAGTTAATTATCAAATCTGTGTTTTCATCAAATCCAACAGTAAGATTATAATTTAGAGATTTTGTTAAATTGCTTTTATCTAAACTTAGCAAATTAGCTACAGATCCCTCATTAATAGTACGTAAAATGAAATCTTTATTGGCACGAAAAGCGTGAAAAACAAAAACTGATGAAGAACGCTTTGTTATGTCATAAAGACTATGATCATAGTAAGCTTGGTATGCAATATCACGCATATAAACCCTGTCATGAATGTTGTTAAAATTTCTCCCGTAATCTTCGACAACAAACTTCATAAACAAATTTGGAGATAGTATAGGGCTAAACATTTGCGATTTATTCGATTCTAAAATAGGTGTTGTTTCTGTCATATAGAGTATATGGCTAAGATGCTCATATCTGGCAGTACCGGGTCTAAATGTCTCGAGCCAAGGATGCTCGAAATCATTTCTATTTTTATGGTTGGTTTTAAAATAACTACGAACATTATCTTTCAAAACACCTGATAAAGAACAAGATTTCAACGTGCTAAACTGAATCATTTTCTTCATAGCATTCCATGGTTCTCCCTGAAGCATGTAGTCTACGCCTACCTTACGGGATGGATTCTGTACAAACACAGAGTCACCTCCATGACCATTCAAAAATATATAGTCATCACTATCGAGATAAGATTTATAAATTGTATTCTCGTTTGTGCTCTCCTTAACAAAGCTTAAATCGTATGGTGTGGATATATTATCTTGAGCCCTCCCAAAATCATTATCATGGAGTTTTCTCTTGAGTAAATTGAGGTGTATTTTATGTGACAAACATAAATTTTTGACAACTTTAACTTCATTATCAGATTCAAAGTCATATGGAAGAAAATGAAATACTTCAAAATCAATCTTATTTTTCAACAAACTATGGAATATGACCTTCGAGTCAAAACCTCCGGACAAGTACAAACCAACTTTTTTCTTGTTCGTAAAGTGATTCAAGGTCATGTTCAATTGTTCTAAGACTGATGAATGTGAGTTAACCTTTGTTATCATTGCGACCTGTGATACATGATTGTTTTTCAGTGTTGTTTTCGTCCCACCGGTGATACGCAACACCCCCTCGAAAGGAGTAAGATTATAAGAGTTAACCTCGCCTTTTAGAAAGCATTCACAAAAAACAGAGTTTATATTTTTACTCCTACCTACCATTAAACTATCAATTTCATCTGATATATAAAAACCCGCCTCACCTTTTCTATAGAATATATCCACCCCTCGATATATGCTTTTGTATATAGTTATAATAGAACAATCTATAATTATCAGTACATATACCCCACCACAATCTTTCAATAATAATGTAGGATCTTTTTTGATTAACTGCGTTAACGTTACATTCCCTTTTTCATTGAAAGCCAGCCCATAATATAAATATGTTTTATTTTCAAACTCCATTTTCTCTACTGCCTCATTAGTCTCTATTGTATAAGAAGACTCTAAGTCGTATGGAGTGCTATGTTTTGTGGGATATATATAAATCATTTAAATCTCCCAGATAACGCTAAGTTTATTTCTAATTTCGACATCATCATTGATGACCACTCCATTAATTTCTACCCAGGCATGGCTAAAAAATGGTTTGGTTCTTACACCTATAATCAACTTCGCATTAAAGTTCTTTCTTGTCAGCATTGAAGCTAGGCAGAATGAATAAGTTAAGCAGTTACTATTATTTTTGCTATATGGATAAGCTTTGTTTAAATGATGCATTGCACTTTCATTGAACACTAAATTTTCTTGTTTATACTTAATGTTTCTTCGTTCTCTGCGTAGAGATTCCATTACCCCATTAAATCCTTTTTTTATTAGAATTCTTTCACATTTTTTAATTTTTATATATGTCATTAAGAGTTTTATTAAGTTTGTTTTTGTCTTTCTTGTCGTTGGTTTTATCCACCTCTCTTCCAAGAAATTAACATTTTCACTACAACACCTCTGGGTATCTGTATTAGATAAAACACCTTCATCAATCAATTTATTAAAATTATTAAATATTGATAAATTAATTTGCCTTATCGCTTCGATATTTATATTTTCAAGTATGCTATAGCTGTCATTAATAATATTTAATATGATAAGATCATCAGAATACCTACAGATTTTAAAATTATCATTTAAAACAAACATTTTAAATCCTTTTAAAAAGGCAGTATGAACTGCCTTTGAATAAAGTCGTGAGACAATTATTAAATCAACCGTATTTATGTCCACTCATTACAGCTGTAAAATACTCGATAACAGGGCCAGCGCCGCCCCTGGTTACCTTACTGGCTTTACCTGCTACACGTACCAATTTAGGTGCGTTCATTTTCTTAAGTTGCCCTGTCTTTTTCATATAAATCCCTTACATAAATTTGCTACGAAATTGCAGCATGTAAATGCTAGTACAAATGATAATCATTTCCATTATATGGTTAATGGTTTTTGTATCTAAATATTTCACGCAATTAACGTATTGTTATTCATAAAAAATTTCATTTAATGCACCACTTCCATACTCAAATCGAACCATCAAGATTGACAATAGGATGTTGCGACAACGTCACGGACATGAGCGCCGGTGGGCTTTGTTGAATAAATCGAACTTTTGCTGAGTTGAAGGATCAGATCACGCATCCTCCCAACAACACAGGCCGTTCAGTGGCAAAGCAAAAGTTCAAAATCACCAACTGGCCCACCTACAACAAAGCCCTCATCAACCGTGGTTCCATAACTTTCTGGCTGGATGACGAAGCTATTCAGGCCTGGTATGAGTCAGCAACGTCTTCATCCCGGGGAAGACCGCAGCGTTATTCTGACCTTGCCATCACGACTGTCCTGGTGATTAAACGCTTATTCCGACTGACCCTGCGAGCCGCACAGGGCTTTATCGATTCCATTTTTGCCCTGATGAACGTTCCGTTGCGGTGTCCGGATTACACCAGTGTCAGCAAGCGGGCAAAGTCGGTTAACGTCAGTTTCAAAGCATCCACCCGGGGTAACATTGCACATCTGGTGATTGATTCCACCGGGCTGAAGGTCTTCGGTGAAGGCGAATGGAAAGTCAAAAAACACGGCAAAGAACGGCGTCGTATCTGGCGGAACCTGCATCTGGCTGTTGACTGTTCGGGGAAGCCCTTATAGTACGTTTTCATTCCATTGGCCCTCAAACCCCTTTAACCGGTGACGTATTTACGCTACCTTCTTCTGAGATGGATAAGTAATTCATTTGTTTCATGAGGTTTTCCTGTGAGTAAAAAGAAAAAAGGAAGCAAAGTTTCAGGTGATCCACGTAAACGAGTGGCCGCAGCCGCACTTAAAAACCAGCAGAAAAAGGAACTATGTCCCTGCAGTTCAGGAAAGCAAGCCAGTGAATGCTGTTATAAAAATGGCAAATGGAATAAGCCCCCTATAAAACTCGGTCTAAGAAAATTACCCCCTAATACATCACTTGAAAAGTGTTATTTGAATGAACTTAATTCCTGTGTATCTCCTCTTTCTCGTGAGCATATTATTTCAGAATCAGTACTTAAAGTTTTAAGTGAAAGTGGGAAAATAAAATTATCCGGATGTCACGGTGATAATGAAAAGACAATAACCGTTAAAAACTTAGTATCTAAATGTCTTTGCACTAAACACAATAGCGCTCTCAGTCCGTTAGATGAATCTGCAAAATATTTTTTTGAATTGATAAAGGAATATACTAAGGCTGATTGTGGAAAGCCGCGTCAAGAATTATTTTCTGGCCATGACATTGAAAGATGGATGTTAAAAACAACGATAAACCTCGCAATAGCAGGCTATATTAAATTGAATAACGTCAGAATGTCAGGGTATTTATCTATAGATGTCTCTATAGTCGAAATGCTTGATAATCCAATGTATTGGTTAAAAGGAACGGGTTTATATTGTATTATTGAGATTGATGAAGACATTACACCAGACAGTTCATTTTTAGAAATACACCCCTATTATGACGAAATGGGATATGTCAGTGCCATTGAATTTAATATAATGAAAATAAGATTTATGTTATTTTTTGTTGCTCCTAATGAATCAAGTTTTCCTTCTTTGAAAACTTCCGTATACAGGCCAAGGGATATAATAATCAAGTGGCCTAAGTCAGATAATTATATTACCTTTAGTTGGCAGGATGATATTGAACACAATTGTGTAGTAATGCGTAATATATAGGGGTTCTCCGCCGGAAACCTGGTTTTTTCCGCAACCAGTAACGGCGGAGGTAGTCACGTAAACGACCGATTGAGTGACGGATATTAATGGGGGCAGTTTGGATATAGCGAATTATTGTACGGTAGGCCTGTTTTTTGAACTGGCCTACCCATCGCAGTAGGGTGTACCCTGACGCCATAATCAAAATGTGACGGAATACGATGAATGACATAACCTATATGCGATAGATTAAATGCAATAACCTAAATGCGATAACGTGGTGAAAAAATGTTCATTAGGGCTTATTTGAGGGCATCGACGGAAGATCAGTTCGCCGATCGGGCAAAAGAGATGCTGGAGCAGTTCGTCCAGGAACGGGGGCATAAAATCGCCAGCTATTACCGGGAGAACATCAGCGGTACAAAACTTGACCGCCCGGAGCTGGGACGCTTACTGATGGACAGTCACCGCAATGATATCTTGCTGGTCGAGCAGATAGACCGCCTGACACGTCTGAGCAACAGCGACTGGATAACGCTGAAAAAGCAGATAGAACAACACGAGCTGCGGATTGTCAGTCTGGATGTTCCCACTTCATGGCAAGCGCTGTCAGATAAAACCCCTTCGCAGGCTGACCCGGTCACCCGTGCGGTGATAACCGCCATCAATAACATGCTTATCGACCTGATGGCCGCGATGTCGCATAAAGATTGGCTGAGTCGCCGCCAGCGGCAGAAACAGGGAATTGAACGGGCGCATACGCTGGGTAAATACCGGGGCAAACAGGCCGATCAGGAACGGCATCAGAAAGTCCTGTACTACCGGCAGGTCAAGAAACTGAGCATCCGTGAAACGGCAGACGCGACAGGGTACAGCTCCTCCCAGATATGCCGCATTCAGGCACTATACCGGCAATCAGAAGCGAGTGATTTGGGTTAAGTTGTGATTGTTGTATGATGCCGGTGAGTATAACCGCTTATATATTGAAGGATTAATAATGGCAAGAGCACTGGCCTGCCTTGGCGACAAAACGAGTTACGGAGAAATTATTTCGGCAACGGCGTCCTGGTTTGAAGGAAATAAAGCAATAGCCCGGACCGGCGATAAAGCATCATGCAGCAAATGTAATGGCTATTTTGAACTTCTGGCTTCTGCGCAGGACTGGGCCGAAGAAGGACGGGCTTATGTTGCCACGGGGGACAGAGTGTTGTGTCATTGCCCGGACCACTACGTTTTCGGTTCTGCCACACAGTATACCAGCACGATGCCG
>NZ_JAEMGT010000222.1:0-1245 GCF_017655185.1 Rahnella sp. ChDrAdgB13
GCTACAGGATCGGGAATGTGGTGATCTGATCCTGATTACGGCCAAAAGTTCGATTTATTCAACAAAGCCATTGTTTTCTCAAAGTTTGATCAATATGTGTCTGTAAGTAAACAAAACAAGGTGTTGAGCCGTGGCTCATTCTCAATAATAGGGCGTGCCGTTACTAATTCTGCGATTTCATCAACGATAGCTAAGGCAATTGCTCAGCGGGCTGGCTGGACAGTAGCTCTGCGGGGTGGGGCTGTAGGTAACATTTTGCTTATAGGAGGAATGAAGGAGCGCTGTATAAGAACATCGGAACAGCTCAGCATAGACGAACCTGAATTATATCAGGTGCTGCGTGCAAAAGATTATGACTTACTCTACTTTATGTTTGAACCGGCACTTAAACCCTTTGTGGATGCTCTGATCGTAAGACGACAACAGGGAATTCCCGCCTTTGATAACATACTGGAACGTGTAGAATCTAAAGTGAGTGGCGACCATGGGCATTATTAAGGGGATATTAGGTGCGTTGGTAGGCACGATTGCTGTCTGGTTGGGAATATATTTCTTTTTCCACTTCGAAACCTGGACAATGAGACTACTTTCTATTTTTACGCTTGCAGTCAGCATATATCTTCTGGGTAAATTATTAGATAAATTTTTTCCAATGTAGTTATTTGAAATTATTCAATTTATAAGGATGTAAAATGTCAAATCCAGAATATTTATGGTTAACTGATGAAAATGGATCACCTGTTATAGGCGGTTCTTTAGTTTCTGGTCGAGTCGGAGCCATAGAATTAAAGTCTTTGACTCATAATGTACAGATCCCAACCGACTCGAATACGGGACGATTAACGGGAACGCGTGTACATTCACCTTTATCATTTCAAAAGGAATTTGATAAGGTTACACCGCTTTTATACAAAGGACTGAGCCAGGGTCTTACCATGAAATCCGCAACATTTAAGATGTACCAGATCTTAGATGCAGGCATCGAATCCGAGTATTTTAATATAATTCTTGAAAATGTAAAAATAACTTCAATTACACCGAACCTATACCAAGGTGGACAGACGGGAACGCATTTTGAAACAATCCAAATGCGATATGAAGTTATTACGTGGAAGTGTTGCGAAGGAAATATTATATTTAAAGATTCGTGGAATAACCGCTGTGTTGCATAAGCAGGGGCTTTGTTGAATAAATCGAACTTTTGGCCGTAATCAGGATCAGATCACCACATTCCCGATCCTGTAG
>NZ_JAEMGT010000223.1:0-1246 GCF_017655185.1 Rahnella sp. ChDrAdgB13
AGTTCAGTCGGTAGAACGGCGGACTGTTAATCCGTATGTCACTGGTTCGAGTCCAGTCAGAGGAGCCAAATTTGTGTTTTCATGCCTCTTTGCGAATCTTTATACGATTTAGATTCAACAAGTTAGTGTGAAAAGTCTTCCCGATGCATTTTCAGTTTTCCCTCCGCATCGGGAGAATTTGGTGGTCAGATTTGGGGTCATGTTGGTTCGATGACGGAGTGACCCCCAAATGTCTCTTAACGACTCAAAAATCCGCAACTTAAAATCATCTGCAAAACCCTTCAAAGTTTCCGATTCTCACGGCCTGTACCTATTAGTAAATCCAGTCGGTTCACGTCTCTGGTATCTCAAATATCGTATCAATAGTAAAGAATCCCGCCTTGGCTTAGGCGCCTACCCCGACGTATCTTTGGCTGATGCTCGTCAACAGCGTGATGGTATCCGTAAATTGCTGGCGCATAATATCAATCCAGCACAACAGCGCTCTGCTGAAAGAGCCACTTCCTCGCCAGAAAAAACTTTTAAGTATGTGGCACTGGACTGGCATAAAAGCAACCGAACATGGTCAGAGAACCACGCCTCCCGTCTGCTTGCCAGCATAAACAATCATATATTTCCTGTGATTGGACACTTGCCGGTAGCTGAACTGAAACCTCGTCACTTTATCGACCTGCTGAAAGGCATTGAGCAAAAAGGTCTGCTGGAAGTCGCAGCACGTACCCGGCAGCATATGTGCAACATCATGCGTCATGCCGTACATAATGAGTTGATAGAGCAGAATCCTGCTGCAAATCTGGACGGTATCATCGCCCCGCCCGTTAAACGCCACTACCCTGCCCTTCCGCTGGAGCGACTGCCGGAACTATTGGCTCGCATTGAGGACTACAAGCAAGGACGAGAGTTAACCCGCCTGGCCGTATCACTAACCCTTCACCTATTTATCCGCTCCAGCGAGCTGCGCTTCGCCCGTTGGTCTGAGATCGATATCAGAAACAAAATCTGGACCATTCCAGCCACACGCGAAGCTATCCCTGGTGTCCGCTATTCTGGGCGTGGTGCAAAAATGCGCACTCCACACATCGTTCCACTCTCCCGTCAGTCCATCACTATTCTGGAACAGATACGGGAAATATCCGGGCATCAGGAGCTGGTATTCCCCGGCGATCACAATCCATATAAACCGATGTGTGAAAACACGGTCAACAAGGCGCTACGCCTGATGGGCTATGACACAAAAGATGAAATC
>NZ_JAEMGT010000224.1:0-2892 GCF_017655185.1 Rahnella sp. ChDrAdgB13
CGAAAAGGTCTCATTCCTTGTAATAACTAAAATTAACGAAGGTAAATAGTAAATGGCGTGCGTGATGTGAAATTAGTATCCCGCATCAATGGTTGTACGGTTATCTGGAATTAAAGGAATCAATTATGGCAAAGGTTATTTTTGAATTTACCGAGAATGGCGCGACTCCTGGCGATAAGCCAGGATGCTTCTCCATTCCTGTCGCTATCAGTGTGGGCGTTGATGGGCTGAATGATGAAAGGCCTGGGCATTCTGAATGTCTGGCCGTGATTATGAAGAATCATGCACCTGCAATTATCAAAGCCGTAAATGAAGCTTATATGCACCAGATTAAGGCGTCTGGTTGTTTAAAAGTGAGTTCCGAATTTTTTAAAGTTAAAACACAGAAAGGGGATAAAAATGTCCATTAATCAGAAAGAAATCGTCGTTCCTGAAGGTTACATGCAAGACCGTAAAGGCCGTCTGGTGCCTATTGCGCAGGTTTCTGACTACGACCTTGAAATGGATGCGTTCGTGCGTTCCCAGGTCTCCAGTGCTGAAGAACTGCACCAGCATTTAAAGAAATTCAAAGGTCAGGCTTTCGATAATGCTTATGCCTGTCTTGATCTGCTTGCCGAGAAATACGAACGCAAGCCGGGCGGCGTTAAGGGCAATGTCACTTTCCCATCGTTTGACGGCAGCCAGCAGGTAAAAATCGCGGTGCAGGATTCGCTGACGTTCGGGCCGGAGCTGCAGGTGGCTAAAGACATTATCGATGAATGCCTGCGGGAGTGGTCAAAAGGTGCCGATGACAAGATTCAGGTACTGGTGGCGGATGCGTTCGAAGTCGATAAAGAAGGGAAACTGAGTACCAGCCGCATTCTCTCTCTGCGTCGGACAAAACTTGATGATCCACGCTGGCGTCAGGCGATGGACGCGATAGCCGAGTCGCTGCAGGTTGCGGTATCAAAGACTTATATTAATTTCAAAAAGAAAGACGAGTCTGGAAAGTTGGTCAGTATCGTCCTTGATATTGCGGGGGTCTGAGATGGCGAAGGATCCGGCTGGCGGGAGTCTGGTAAATCAGTATGCGCGATACGCCATTGGTGCGGTAAGGGCTGAGCAGGAACGGCGTTACAGCGAGGCTTCACAACTTTGGTATAAGGCTTCACTTTCCCCATGCTGTTCCGTGAATCTCGGGTGGGCCGAGAACCGCAAGGCGTTTTGCGACGGACTGATGGGCAGGCGTCTTCAGGAGGCGGCTAATGAATGCGAAGGAATTTAACGCACTTTATCCGGTCGGTAGCCGTTTTATTTATCAGCCTGTGAAAGCACTGCGTGGCGGGAAAGTTGTTAAGACTGTTGATGTAGCGCACGACCTGCGAAAAACCGAAGGTTTTAAAGAAGTGGCATTTGTCTAAATTAATTTAGAGCCTTATTTCGCTAACGTGGATTCATTAACGCCAGCAGGCTGAATTTAAAACTTAATTAAACAACCTTTAAATATGGCGTAAACCGTCAGGGGACTGCTTGCGCCTGAAACTCACTAAGGAGTTATTTTATGGAACAGGCATATAAAGAAATCATGCGAATTTTCATTTCAGAGATTATTTCTCAGCGTGATCTTTTAAGAGATGCACTGCATTCAGGCACGGAGAAAGCGCCTCAGCAGCTGTCAGAGATTTCTTCTCAACGAACAAAAGTTGAGCGTCCTTAATTTTCTTTTCAAGAATGCTCAGGTCGACGCTGTTAGTGGCCGCTAATGCCATTAACAGCGAACTCCATGCGGCCTGACAGGCAAGTATTTGTTCCATGATGATCTCGTTGTTTTCGGTGCTCATATTAACCTCTTGATTATGCCGAATTTGGCCGACCGATTATTACGAACATCGAAGATCAAATATTGATCAAAAACATATAAGTGAAATTGCGATGGAAAATAAAGAAAAGTATCTCGCCAAAATTAAAAAGCTTATGCGCCTGGCTCGCGGGACATCTAACCCGCAGGAAGCCGCTAATGCTATGTCTAAAGTTCAGGCATATATGCGGGAATATGGTCTGACAGAAAATGATGTCGAACTGGCCGAAGTGAAAGAGTTCTCCAGCACGGGTGCGCCGAGCAATGCCGAGAAAGTGCCGGAATATGTTTCTGCGCTTTCGACGCTGGTTTGTCGGGCCTTCGGGGTGAACTGCTATTACTCCCGCAAATACAGCCTCTCTGGTAGCGCTAAGCGCACCGTGTGTTTTTACGGCCCTGGCGAACGCGGAGAGATTGCGGCCTATGCCTTTGACGTTCTGGGGCGTCAGCTTCGGCAGGCCCGTAGCGAATATCAGGCAAAGTACTGTAAACGTTGCAAGCGGGCCACCGCTGTAGCGCGTGCCGATCAGTTCTGTGAGGGCTGGGTCAGTGGTGCCTATTACGCCATCCGGGAGTTTACGATCACCCCGGATGAAAGCAGGCAGATGGAACTGTATCACCAGCGTCTGCGCAACGATCGCGACATGACTGACCTCAAAACCCGCGATGCGGCTAAATGTCGGGGTGATCACGATGCGTCGTGGGCCGGATATGAAGAAGGCAAGAAGGCCAGACTGCATCATGCCGTAAACGGTCGGGGCAATGAGTTACTGGGGATCGGGAGGTAAACCATGTTTCTTTCAGTTAGCAGTTGCGCCTGTACCTGCAATGGCATGAACCGTGAGTACATGCTTAGCGACGGCAGCATTGTGACCGAGAACCTGTATCTGCCGACTTTCTCGCGCTTTCGTTACTTCGACTGCCACAGTCAGCGGGTTTATAAGAAATCAGAGCAGGCGGCGATGAAAAGCGCGGTAGAACGTCATAGAAAACAATGGAAAATCTCATGAATACAGAAAATATCTCTACGTCAGAACAGCGTAAAACTGTGGTGT
>NZ_JAEMGT010000225.1:0-1193 GCF_017655185.1 Rahnella sp. ChDrAdgB13
AAATACTGAGCATTCTTGCGGTACGTCTCCGTGAGGGTATCGAAAACAATCGTTAAATGAGGCAATGAAATGGCAGATAAAAGCTCTCCGGAATACGCAATGCTCCCCGCTGGAACAGTTGTTCTGTGGGGGGAAATCGGCGATGCCGTGGCGGATATGCAGCCGCTGATTAACTGTAAAGCTCTCGGCGCGACAGGTGCCACTGGCTCCTTCGTAGACTGTACAACCCTGATCGATACTCAGAAGCAATTTATTTCTGACCTTCCGGAGGGCCCGGAAAAATCCCTCGGCTTTGTTGATGATCCTTCCAACACCAGCTTCACCGGTTTCATCAACGCTGCGGAACAGCGCAAAACCGTTCAGTTCTATGTTCAGTTACCGAACGGACGCACAGCGACAATGGTGATGGCATTGTCTGGCTGGCAACTGAACGAAATCACGGCTCCGGCCAGTGATGTTATTCAGATCACGGTCAACGGCAAACAGAACAACATCGACTGGGGCTATACGGCGCCGGGCAGTTAATCATCATCCTAATAACCTTTCAGGCCGCCATATTGGCGGCTTTTTTAATGGAGAAATTTAATGAAAGACCTTAAATCCCGCTTGTTGTCCCCCGAAACTGTCGCTCATCCCATCGTTTTGTTGGGTACGGAGCTGTTTATCCGCCGGCTCACAGCCTACGAACTGGCCGATTTTGAAGACAAAGCCGCGCAACTTCGCGCTGAGGGTAATACCCGTGACATGGCTCTCGCCGGTGCCTCACTTGTCCTGAATTCTTTGGTTGATGAAAACGGGTTGCCAGCTCAAGACCTGCCGGCACCGGACGAATTGATGAAGTCCCATTCCTATGCGTCTCTCATTGAAGCGTTGACCAAAGTGCAGCGTCACAGTTACGGCACGCTCGAGGAAGCGAAAAAAAACTAAGGGACTCCCCCTGGCTGAGGCTGGTCTTTTCACTGGCTGAGCGCTTCGGGGAGTCTGACCCACGGAAAATTGCCAACTTACCGGCTGATATTCTTTTGCATTGGGAGGCATGGTTCTCTCTTTCCGGCAATGCCGAACCGTCTGCATCGGCGGCGCCGGTTGTTGTCACCAGCACCCCAGCTGACCGGCAGTGTGCCGATGTTATGAGGATCCTTGGACAATGAGTGATGTCGCAAGCCTGTCAGTTGCCCTGCATCTCAATTCTG
>NZ_JAEMGT010000226.1:0-13316 GCF_017655185.1 Rahnella sp. ChDrAdgB13
CCGCTACAGGATCGAGAATGTGGTGATCTGATCCTGATTACGGCAAAAAGTTCGATTTATTCAACAAAGCCAGCTTGTGTTAGAAATATCCGAAGCGGATGCCTGAGCCATTAATGCCAATGAGCATGCGGCGGATAACTTTGAAACAGACAAACCCTTTTTATGATGATTCATTTGTAATCCTTTAATTTGAATAATTGAGTAGAAACCATAGCAACATGAAAAACGCGCTAACGGTTTATTCCCCACCACGACTTCAAAATCAATTATTCACAATAAGATACAAAGGTTCAATCTTGATTGGCAAAGTATACGGATACGGACTTTATTTATTTTAAATTATAAAACTCTTTAAAAACAACACGATAAATTAAAATAAAAATAATGAGTCATCTGTTTTAGGATTATTTTATTCGCCATAAAAAATAATCCCACAAAATTAATCACTCATCATATATTTCATCATGCGAAATAAAAACCACTGGAACTTTAATTTAGGATTATGTTTTAATACGTTTTGCAAAACTCTGATCACCCGGATAATTAATACAGTGTGAAAATAGCTATTCCCGTAACTGGTCATTATTAAATTATCTGGAAAAATATACTGCTCAGACTCACCTGGTAACGTTGGCGTCACCCGCAGGACAGGGACAATCCCAGGTGGCCACCTGATTTTCTTAGCAAAATCCTCACAAATTTTAACTTGATACAGATCATCAAAGGCGCGGGTTGGGTTTGATCGAATGATAATCATTATCGTTTAATGGCGATAATGACTGTTTCTTCAGGAGAAGAAGACCCTTATGAGCTTAGACCTCACGCGCTTTTATGCCGCCGATCAGGGCCTGCCGTTCCCGGATCGCTGGGCGGTTATGCCCTGGCGGCCGCAGCAACCCGTTCCTCCGCAGGAGGTTCCCGCACAATGGCAGGCGCTTTGTCAGAAAACGCTGCCTGCGAATAAACGTCTGGTCTATTTGCATATCCCTTTTTGCGCGACGCACTGCAAATTTTGCGGGTTCTACCAGAACAAGCTGGAAGCGGAAGCCACCGAACAATACTGCGATTACATGATCCGCGAAATCGAGCAGGAAGCCAGCTCACCGCTGCATCAGTCTGCGCCAATCCACGCCGTCTATTTTGGTGGCGGCACGCCGACCGCGCTCAGCGCCCGGCAGTTGCACCGGATTATTGTGACCCTGCGCCGCAGTTTGCCGCTGGCACCGGATTGCGAAATCACGGTGGAAGGCCGCATCCTGAATTTCGATGACGAACGCATTGATGCCTGTCTGGACGCGGGCGCTAACCGTTTTTCCGTCGGCATTCAGACGTTCGACACGCGTATCCGTCAGCGTATGGGCCGCCGCGCCAGCCGCGACGAAGCCATTAATTTTCTGCGCAAGCTGGGCGAACGTGACCGCGCGGCGGTGGTTTGTGACCTGATGTTTGGCCTGCCGGAACAGACCCGCGCGTCGTGGCTGGAAGATTTACAGATTGTCCGCGACCTGCCGCTGGACGGTGTCGATCTTTACGCGCTGAATCTGTTGCCGTCCACGCCACTGGGCAAAGCGGTCGGGAACAATCGCGTCACCCTGCCCGACGTCAGCATGCGTCGGGATTTCTATCTGGAAGGCGAAGCGTTTCTGGCGCGTGACGGCTGGCATCAGATCAGCAACAGCCACTGGGCGCGCACCACCCGCGAACGCAATCTCTATAATCTGCTGATCAAAAAAGGCGCAGACTGTCTGGCTTTCGGCAGCGGCGCGGGCGGCAACCTTGGCGGCCAGTCATATATGACGATGCGCAGCCTGGACGCTTATTATCAGCTGCTCGATGCCGGGCAAAAACCGATCATGATGATGACCGCCGCGACCACCGGTGAGCAACGCTGGCGGCTGGATTTACAGGGCGGCATCGAAGCCGGACGTTACGATCTGAGCCGCATCGTCGAAGATCCATTCCCGATTGAACCGTTGCTGCAACAGTGGCAAGAGTGCGGCCTGATGCACAGTGACGGCCCGCGTTTCAACCTGACTCCCGCCGGACGTTTCTGGGCCAGCAATATGCTGCAAGCCCTGCAAATTCTGGTTCCTCAACTGACCTTACGGAATGACAGCCATGCACACGGATAACCTGCAAAAACTGACCGACTTTCTCTCCACTCAGCCTGACGGCACTGTTGAAGATATCGCCCGTGAATATGGTGTGACGCCGCTGACGGTGATCCGATATTTGCCCGAAAGCCACCTGTTTTCCGGCAGCCAGTTCGACACAGTGTGGGACAACATCACGGAATGGGGCGACGTCACGACGCTGGTAAATAATGACGATCTGATCCTCGAATTCCACGGCGCGTTGCCCACCGGCACGCATCGCCACGGGTATTTCAACCTGCGCGGAAAACAGGGAATGAGCGGGCATATCCGCGCAACAAATTGCCAGCACATCGCGCTGGTCGAACGGCCATTTATGGGAATGAGCACAGCAAGTGTCTGGTTTTTAAACGCTTCCGGTTATGCGATGCTCAAGGTTTTCGTCGGGCGTGACAGCCATCGCCAGCTTATGAGTGATCAGCTGAATGCATTTCGCGCCCTTCCTGCCCTTCTGGCCGAGAGAGAGAAACACCCTTGAATACTTTGCTGATTTTTGGCGCTGGCAGCGGCGTGGGGGCTGAACTGGTCGCCCTTTCCGCACAGGAGCGCCCGGTTGTGGCGCTAATCCGTAACCCTCAACAGGCAGAAACGTTGCGCGCGGCGGGCGTCACCGTGATTACCGGCGACGCGCTGAACCCGGAAGATGTCTTGCAGGCCTGCCAGATGGCCGGGGCGGAGGCGCAGATCGTGTCCACGCTGGGCGGAAAACTCTCCGATTACACCGCTAACCGGCTGATTGTGGATACCGCTGAAAAAACCAGCATCCGCCAGATGTTGCTGGTGACGTCGATTGGCTGCGGCAACAGCTGGCCGACCTTATCCGACCGCGCAAAACAGGCATTCGGGCAGGCGGTTCGTGAGAAATCACTGGCTGAAAGCTGGCTGCAAACCAGCACGCTGGCGTGGTGTATTCTGCGTCCGGGCGGCCTGATGAATGGCGAAGCCACCGGCAAAGCGCACCTTATCGAAACCGAAGCGCATGGCCGCGTCCGCCGCGCCGACGTTGCCCTGCACATCCGCCAGCTACTGGCCACCGGCGCAGGCTGGGGCGAGGTGTACGCGCTGTGTGATGCCTCGCTGGAGGGCGAAAGGTTTTTAAAAAATGCCCCGGAAACGGGGCATCTGTTATTTATTGCGCCAGCATCTGACGCAGTAACGCCGCATCCGCGTTATCCGTATTCATCAGCAAAAACTGCAATCTGTCCCACCGGTTAAGCCGGGTAGCCAGCGAGAAATACAGTCGCTGATGTTTTACTGAGGGCGCAACCGCCTGATGAATAGCTGTAATCCCAGTTCCGGGGATCAGCCATCATCACTTCGAGCCGCCTGCGCAGATAATATTCCGTCGCCATGAATGACCTCCCCTGGGGAACTGCGTTTCCCGGCTCATTTATATACGTCCGTGGTTTTTATAAAAGTTTGCCAGAACACGACATGTGATAACGGCAAATGGCGGACGGACTGAAAGAGACTCCTCCGGAAAGAGAAAATTGCATACCCGCTGAATTATTCAAACATTTTGATCATTACAAGCAAATAACTCCGCTATCCATCCGGATCCCGCGGCGCTATTCTTCTTCTCATCGGAGGCAGCCGCCTTCACCCAACAAACACTGAGAAGGAATGAAATCATGAAAACCATTAAAACTTTCGTTATCGCAGCAGCACTCGCCACCGTTTCTTTTGGTAGTTTCGCCTCACAAATCGGCACTATTACTGCCTCCGATAACACACTGGATGGTCTGGAATCCACCTTCGCCGCTAAAGCCGCTGCCGCCGGTGCAACCTCTTATAAAATTATCGAAGCCGGTGGTCAGAACCGCATTCATGGCACCGCCGTATTGTACAAATGATTTGATTAAGTCTGCACTTTAATAACAAAAGCCGCTCCCGTTACAGAGCGGCTTTGTTGTATCTGGAGTTTTACCCCGTCACTCTTTCGTTGCCACCTTCAGCAGAATAACCCCCGCGAAAATCAGTAAAACAGCGATCACACGTAGCGGATTAAGGCTTTCGCCGAACATCGTGACACCCAGAATAAATGCGCCGATAGCGCCGATGCCGACCCAGACGGTGTACGACGTGCCGAGCGGCAGGGTTTTCATGGCGATCGCCAGTAATACGACGCTGAGCAGCATGAAAAATGCCGTGATCAGGCTGGGAATGAGGCGGGTGAATCCGTGGGATTCTTTCATTGCGGTCGACCAGACAACTTCGAAAATTCCGGCTAAAAACAGATAAAGCCAGGCCATAACACATCCTCAGGAATAACAGTCAGGGTCGTCCCCGAAAAATTAAGCTGAGTCTCTGGTCGTCCAGTCAGCATGAGAAAGCTGATTATAGTTCACCTCGCCTGCTCATGACAAAAATCGCTCTCCCGGCAAAAACGAGTCTTTTTCAGTATGCAGCGTGATGATCGCCGGGCGGAAAAGCTTCTCTTTTTGTTCGATTTTAAACGCGCGGAAATGTTTGCTCTCGCCGACTTCCGATTCCGGCATCAGCGCAGCACCCGCAAGGCCGTCGCGGAACATTTCGATCACCAGCCGCGGCTCGGACACTTTCATAATCACGTTCACATCTTTCACTTCTTCATACAAACGGTTGAGCAGCACTTCATAGGTGCCCTCGCCGCCCATCCTGTGCAGCATAATCAGCGGGAAGCCGGATAAATCAGCGAAAGTCAGCGTGCGGTCAGGCAGGTTTTCGGCCAGTTCGGTAGAGACAACCGCGACCAGTTTGATCGGCTCAAATTCACGGACATAGAAAGAACGGATATCGGCGGGCGTCTGAATCATCGCCATATCCAGCGCCTTGTTCATCACCAGTTCTTCCAGATAGGTGGATTCAGATACCAGAAGGTTCGGATCCCAGTCCGGGTTTTTGCGGTACAGCTCGAGAAATACCGTATTGAAATAGCGCAGATAAAGATAGGAAACGCCGATACGCACGGTGCGTTTTTTTTGCGACGCGATATCCACCGCCTGTCGGGTGACGCTGTTGACCTGGCTGAGGATTTCACTGGATTTGCGGTAAAGAAAACGTCCGGCTTCGGTGAGAACCATCTGTTTGGTGGTGCGGATAAACAAGGGCGAACCGATTTCTTCTTCGAGTTCGTGCAGACGTTTTCCAAGCGGAGGCTGTGCGATATTCAGCACTTTCGCAGCTTTGCTGATTGAACCCTGTTCAGCGATGGTGCAGAAGTAACGCATTCTTTTCAGATCCATCATTCCCTTCTTTTCATTGCGGCGGTGGCACGCTAAGTATACAAAAAGCCACTTCGCAATGAAGTGGCTTTGGCTGATATTCATCAGTGAATAAAGAGGCTCCAGTAATGTGAGATGGGCATCACCAGAATTAACGCCGGTAATAAATTTCCTACTGCGATGGATTTGATTCCGCTGATACGGAAACCGGCGGCGAGCATAATAAAGCCCCCTGCTGCCGTGAAATCCCCCATCATTTGCGCATTGGTCAGCGGAAGAATGAACACCGCCGCCGACGCGATAAGAAATTGCACAATCCACTGCGGAATGAAAATCAGCGCCACTGCATAACCCAGCACTGTAGCGAAAATAGCCGCCGTGAACAGATCCATAATCGCTTTAACGAACAGGATATTCGGATCATGCGTCATCCCTTCGGTCATTGCGCCGATAATACCGGTGCCGCTGGCGCAGAACAGGACAATAATCGCGACGAATTTTTCGGTGAACACGCTCTGATCCATGCCGGTATCAGGGGCAAAACGCGAGGCGATCCCGCGCGCCATATTGCCCAGACGCGCAATGTAACGTTCCAGATAAAACATTTCCCCGATGGCCGCGCCGAGGATCACCGACAGGATTACCACCGGCATACTGTGCATTTTCACCAGCAGCACGACGCCGAGCGCCATCGAGCATAAACCAAAGGTCTGGGGCAGCGAGGTTCTTAACCGCTCTGGCATTTTTACGCCAAGAAAGCCCCCTAACAGGCCGCCGAGGATAATGGCGCCGCTGTTAACAATAGGTCCAATTAACATTTCTACTCCGCAAATTTAGAGGCTGTTTTTTATCGTTGTCACAAAGAATTTATCACTCAGTTTTCGCCCCAGCGTTTGATATTCGCGACGTCCAGATCAAATAAATCCAGGGCGCGCGCCACGCTGTGGTGAATAATGTCATCCACGCTTTCAGGTTTGTGATAAAGAGCCGGAACCGGCGGAAAGATAATTCCGCCCATTTCTGTCACCGATTGCATATTCTTCAGATGCGAAAGATTCAGCGGTGTTTCCCTGACCATCAGCACCAACCTGCGCCGCTCTTTTAACACGACATCCGCCGCGCGGGTGAGTAAATTACTGGTTAAACCGTGAGCGATAGATCCCAGAGTATTCATTGAGCACGGCGCAATAATCATTCCGATGGTTTTATATGAACCACTGGAAACAGAAGCCCCCAGATTATTAATGGAGTGAACTTCGTCGGCCAGACAGGTGACATCTTCTCTTTCAATATCCGTTTCCATGCTCCGCGTCATTTCGGCACCTTTACTGATAATAAGATGCACATCAATATCCATATCACGCAATATTTCCAGCGCTTTCATGCCATATTGAAATCCTGAAGCACCGCTGATCCCCACAATTATGCGCCGTTTACTCATGTCAAATCCTTAATTAATGCTAACGTTCGTATTATTTAAAATCGGGTAAGAATTTCTTCACATCGACTTCTTTAAATTTAGAACGTTCGAAATGCGCTTTCAGGTGGAAAGGAACGGTGCAGTCGAAGATCGTTTTGCAAGACATCCCTTCCTGCAAAATGCTCGGGCTGTATGCCGGGTTCTGCGACGGATCAAGCGGATGGCAGCGCACGCCGGGAATGGTGGCGATATCCACGTCGCCCTGGAAGCGGGTTTGCATCGCCCACAGAACGTCGTCGGTGTCGAAAATATCCACATCTTCATCGACCAGAATGACGTGTTTCAGCTCGGAGAAAGCGGCAAACGCCAGCAGCGCGGCTTGTCTCTGACGGCCTTCGTCAACCGGAGAAGCTTTCTTAAATTGCAGTACCGCCAGCAACTTACCGCCGCCGGAGGTGTGTGCATTCACATTCAGCACGCGGCCCGGCATGGCGCGGTCAATCATGTCCAGAATACTGGCTTCGGTCGGAATGCCGGCCATGCTGACATGTTCGCCGCTTGGGCCTAATGTGGTTTGCAGGATTGGGTTTTTACGATGAGTGACCGCTTTCACTTTAATCACCGGCAGCGCCGCTTTCGCTTCGCCGGTATAACCCGGGAATTCAGGCATCGCTTTGCCGGTATTGGTGTTCTGATCTTCACGGACGCGCACGTTTGGCAGCAGTTCACCTTCGATCACAATTTCAGCGTGGGCAATGGCTTTTTCGTCGATGGAGACGCAGTGTGTCAGTTCAACTGCTTTACCGCGCAAGGCACCGGCAATGCTCAGTTCGTTGAAGCCGAGCGGCGTGGTCGGTGGCTCGAAACAGGCCGCAATTTCAATCGCCGGATCCACGCCGATACTGATAGAAATTGGCAGCGGTTTGCCCGCACGTTCCGCTTTTTCACGGAATGCGTCGATATGACGGCCCGGTGTCAGCCACATCGACAGTTCGTCACGGCTCTGGATGCACAGGCGGTGAATGGTCACATCGGACTCATTGGTTTCCGGGTCAGACGCGTAGCACATGCCCATGGTGAAATACGGACCGGCATCTTCTTCGGTGTTGGTCGGCGCGGGCAGCAAGGTACGCAGGTCAAAGTTCGGGTCATCGGCCAGATACGTGACTTCCTGACATTGCGCAGTGCCGCGGTCGATAACAACGGGTGCGATGGCATTTTTCACGGAGTCTTTCAGCAGAAAACCGAGTTTTTCCGGCGCGCAGTCCAGCAGATGGCCGACGCGTTCGCGGGTCGACATCAGGCCGGTCACGACACGGACGCCCGGAAAACCTTTGATGTTGTTAAACATCATCGCGGGGCCTTTGCGGGTCGGACGTTCGCAGGTTCCACCGGCACCAACATAACGGTAAACGCCGGACAATTCCGCATGCGGATCGACTTCCACATCGGTGCTGACCATTTCGCCTGGCAGGCTTTCAAGGAATTCAATAGCGGAGCGCAGATCGTGCACTTTATTATTTTGAGGGTGGGCTTCTTTCTTAGACATAATATATTCCACGTAATAATGAGAAAGTATTTATTCGTCGTGGTTAATATATCGGCCTGAATATAAATCAAAAAGTACCGTTTAAATATACAGACTAAACCTTTTTGGTATACGTTATAAAATTAAATTATTATTTAACACTTAGGAATACATAATAATAACTTTGTGACAATAAAACAGGATATTTGCGTTACGCCGGTCACAGCGTAACGCAAATTAAAAAGAAGGGAGTTTAGAGCGGAACGGAGAATTGAAAACACGCGCCCTGCTTTTGTTGCTCAACCAGCCGGATATCCCCGCCGTGAAGTTGCAAAATACGGCGCACAATCATCAGCCCCAGCCCGCCCGCGCGGTGTTTATTGGTGCTGAGAATTGACGGCCTCACAAACAGGCTGTCTTTCAGCTCCGGGGCAATGCCTGGCCCGGTGTCTTTGAGCTGTACCATAACCTGTTCGCCGTTTTTCCACAGTTTAATCTCAATAACGCCGCCTTCCGGCGTGTGGCGGATGGCATTATCCAGCAGGTTCGTCAGCACGCGTTCAATCATGCCCAGATCGGCATTCACCAGCGGAATACCCGGCGTGATATCTGCCAGCAATTTCTGCCCGCGCGTTTCGGTCGCCAGCTCAAATTTCTGGAAGACGTCCTGCACCAGTTCGCTCAGGGAAAACGGCTCTTTCTGCGGTTTCACCACGCCATATTCCAGGCGCGCCAGTTCAAATAATTCCTGCGCCAGCCGCCCGACTTTTTTACTTTGCGTCAGCGCAATATTCAGATACCGCTGCCGGTCTTCGTTGCTCAGATGATCGGATTTCACCGACAGCGTTTCGAGATAACCGTGCAGTGAGGTCAGCGGCGTGCGCAAATCGTGGGAAATATTGGCGATAAATTCACGGCGCTGCTGATCCTGCACCATCAGGCTTTGCCACTGCTGGTCGATGCGTTTTGCCAGCGCGACAAATGCCTGTTGCAGCTGCGAGACTTCATCGCGCGGCGCACCGGCGCGCGTCGGACTTTTTGCCAGCGCCTGAATGGCGTCCATTCCGCCGCTGTCGAGCTGCGCAATCTGCTGCGTCAGTTTACGCACCGGACGCGTCACCCAGCGAAACGCCAGCGCACCCGCCAGTAAACCAAACAGCGCCACGAGCCCCATGGAACGCAGCGCCAGCGCAATTGAAGACTGGTATTGCGCATCGCTGGTCAGCGCGGTGTATTCATCGCCGAGCAGCACGATATACACGTAACCTTTGGTCACACCGTGCTCTTTGAGCGGTGCCGCCGAAAACACCTGACGGTTTTGCGGATCACGCGGATTGTCGCCGTAAACCGGCATATTCGCGCCCTCAAGCAGCGCGTTAACCGGCGTCAGATCGACTTTATCGGTTTTCAGACGCCCTGCCGGTGCCGCGTTGCCCACAATCTTGCCGTCTTTATCCAGCAGATACACTTCCACACTCGGGTTCACCGCCATCAGCTGATCAAACAGTGAATGCACGGCTTTCGGATCCCAGTCGCCCTGACTGAGCAGCGGATTATTGGCCGCAATCTGCGTCGCCAGATTCACGGACAGCCGCTGGATCACCGACTGGCTGTACTGATTGCTCGAGCGCACCTGCATATAGCCGGAAAGCGCGCAGCAGGCGATCAGCAGCACCGTAAACACCAGAGTCAGTCTTTGCGCCAGCGTGAGATTTTTCATGATTTACCCTTGCGCATCTTCAGCCGAAGACACGAATTTATAGCCTTTTCCCCAGACGGTCAGAATGCGTTCCGGCTCGGCCGGATTGGCTTCTATCTTGATGCGCAGCCGGTTGATATGGGTGTTCACCGTATGTTCATACCCTTCGTGCTCGTAGCCCCAGACCTGATTTAACAGGCTCAGGCGTGAGAACACTTTGCCGGGGTTTTTGGCAAAAAAGTACAGCAAATCAAACTCACGCGGCGTCAGTTCTACCGGCTGATGATTGAGCATCACTTCGCGCGCAATCGGGTCGATAACCAGCCCGGCAAAACTCAGCGTTCCGGCATCCATTTTCAGGTTGCGGCTCATCGCTTCCTGACGGCGGAACAGCGCTTTCACCCGCGCCACCAGTTCCAGCATGGAGAACGGTTTTGCCAGATAATCATCGGCTCCCAGTTCCAGCCCGAGCACGCGATGCACTTCGCTGGAACGGGCGCTGATAATAATGATGGGCGTGTAGCGCGTCATGTTGCGCGCGCGGCGGCAGATTTCCAGCCCGTCCACACCGGGCAACATCAGATCCAGGATCAGCGCATCCCAGCCGCCTTTTTCCAGATGAGCGACGCCGAGATTGCCGTCCGCCGCATGCGTAATTTCATAACCTTCGTCACGCAGATGCAGGCTCAGCAGTTCCGCAATATCCCCGTCGTCTTCAACGATCAGGATTTTTTTCGTTTTATCCATTTTGTTATCCCACCGCGTGGCGTCCTCATATCGTTTGAGTCTACACAAGCAATGACCCTTGAGTTATCACATTTTATTTAACTTTGCGTGAGGTCTCGGGGAACAAATCCGCTCAATACTCGCTACATCACCGGGCAGATGGCGGAAACGCATCATGACAATTCACACAGAAATCCCTCAGGTCGCGGGGCAAAAACCGGCCACCGTTCATCCTTTATGGCTGCGTCTTGCGCACTGGCTGAATGCGCTGGCGGTGCTGATTATGGTGACCAGCGGCTGGCAGATTTATAACGCGTCGCCGCTGTTTGATTTTGATTTCCCTTCCACCTTCACCCTTGGCGGCTGGCTGGGCGGCGCAATCCAGTGGCATTTCGCCGGAATGTGGTTGTTCGGTTTTAACGGTCTGTTCTATCTGCTGATGAACATTCTGACCGGCCGGATGAAACGAAAATTCTGGCCGCTGACCCCGCGCGGCATTTTCAACGATTTGCGTGCGGCCCTGCGCGGCAAGCTGCAACACAACGATTTACGCCACTACAACATGGTGCAGCGCGCGGCGTATGTGTTCGTGATGTTCGACGGCATCGTGCTGGTGCTTTCCGGGCTGGTGGTGTGGAAATCGGTACAGTTTCCGTTACTGCGCGAACTGATGGGCGGTTACGACACCGCGCGCTACGTCCACTTTTTAGCGATGGCGTCGTTAGTCGGGTTTGTCGTGCTGCATTTAATCATGGTGGCGCTGGTGCCAAAAACGCTGATCGCCATGATCCGCGGACGTTAAGGGCTGAATATGAAGAACATCATCAAAAAAAGCATCGTTCAGATTTTCAGCACGTCGGACAGTGAAGCGATTGTGCAGGAAGCTAAAAAACAGATTATCCGCGAACTCGACGCGCCCTCGCGCCGACTGTTTTTGCAACGCGGGCTGACGCTCGGCGGCATTGCCATGCTGACCGGCTGCGACATCAGCGATAACGCCAGCGTGGAAACCGCACTGGGGAAAATTTCCGGCTTCAACGACCGCGTTCAGGGCTGGCTGTTTGGCTCAACGCGCCTTGCGCCGGTGTATGCCGAATCCATGATCACCCGCCCGTTTCCGTTTAATGCGTTTTACGCCGAAGACGATGCCCCGGAAGTTGACGGCCTGGCCTATCGCCTGAAAATCGCCGGGCTGGCGCTGGATAAACGTGAATGGTCGTTGCCAACCCTCTACAAAATGGCGCAGGTCAGCCAGGTGACGCGGCATATCTGCGTGGAAGGCTGGAGCGCAATTGGCAAATGGGGCGGCGTGCCGTTTGGTGATTTTTTACGGCTGATTGGTGCCGACCTCACCGCGGAATACGTCAGTTTCAAATGTGCCGACGAGTATTACACCAGCATTGATATGGCGACAGCGCTGCATCCGCAGACGTTGCTGGCGCTGACCTATGACGGACAGATTTTACCGCGCAAATACGGTTTCCCGATGAAGCTCAGGATGCCGACCAAGCTCGGTTACAAGAACCCCAAACACATTGAAGTGATTGAAATTACCAATAAATTCACCGGTGGCTACTGGGAAGATCAGGGCTACAACTGGTTTGGTGGAAGTTAGAACACACGACGACGATCTCAATAAAACCCAACAGAGAAAAGGAATACCCCATGAAAAAGTTAACCGTAATGATGATGTCTGCCTGTCTGATGATGGGCGCAGTGAGCACCACCTACGCCGCTGACGTGATGATGAAAAAAGACAGCATGGGCCATATGTCCAAAGATTGCATGAAAAAGGACAGCATGAGCAAAGACTCGATGGCGAAAGACAGCATGGGCAAAGACTGTATGTCGAAAGACAAAATGTCCAAAGACGCAATGAAGAAAGACAGCATGTCGAAAGATGCCATGAAAAAAGATGCGATGAGCCAGTAATCCGAATGCATTTTTAAATTCAAAGGGTCATGCATTCTTTGTAAAAGCCGTCTGAGGGCGGCTTCTGCTTTCAACTCAAATATGAATTGTCATTTTAAATACAATAACCTTCAGATAAATCGCGAAAAACAAAAGCGCATGCAGCAATAACACCAAAAATGGACATTCAACTTCATCCGTTCCAGAGATATTATGAAACATGAAATCATAAAAGGAATTATAAAAGATGAATGTTATTTATATAGACCAGTCTGCTTTTCATCAGCAGGGATTAGCATCACTGATAAACGAATTAAACATTCATTGTTGCAGTGATATACGGGACATTGATAACATTCTCTCCCAAACCGAAATGTTCTTCCAGCCTCCATTATTTGTGATTTTCGACTTTCCCGCGCACTTTCTTACCGCACTCACCTGCGCAGAACGCCTGGCGGAGCTGAAGAGAAAGTTCGGCGTGAAGTTAATCCTTTTTTCTGATAAAAACAAAAAACCCTTTAATTTCAACAAAAATAGTATGCATGTAGACTTTTTTGTAGATAAAAAACTGCCTCCCGCAATCATCCTGAGCTTAATAAACAGAATCGGCTTTGTTGAATAAATCGAACTTTTTGCCGTAATCAGGATCAGATCACCACATTCTCGATCCTGTAGC
>NZ_JAEMGT010000227.1:0-1985 GCF_017655185.1 Rahnella sp. ChDrAdgB13
GCAGGCCGCTATCAACCAGGCCGCCATCGCGGAAAAAACGATTGTGGCCGCGCAGGCGCAGCGCGATCAGGCTATCGCATTGGATGAGTATTACGCCAAACAAACCGAAGTTAACAAGCTCTACGGTCTCAGCGTCAGTTATCAGGATGAACACCTGAAAAATGAACGCGCAATCATTGAAGCGAACCGGCTTGAAGCCAGCGGGCTCGATAAGCTTAAAGCGGCAAAAGCGTCTGCTATTGCTGCTGATCTGGCTGAAACGGAAGGTAAAGCGGCGCTTGTGGGGGCCACGGAGGCGGCGGCAGCGGCCAACACCCAGCTTTCCATTACGCAGCGGATTGCGGCCACCAGCAGCCGTGCCCTTAGTGGTGCGATGAGCCTGCTTGGTGGGCCGGTAGGGATTGGTCTGAGCGTTCTGGCCGCCGGTGGTACATATCTCTACAGCGAATTTAAAAAGGCCGAGGAGCAGACCAAGAAGCTTACAGCCGCAGTGCTTGACCTGAATACTTCATCACTTGTCTCTGCAACTGATCTGGAAAAACTAAATAGTAGGCTGGGAGACACTGAAACCTCTGTCGACGCAGTCACCTCGGCGGCGAAAGCTGGGTTCAGCGGCCAACTACTAACAGACGTAGCGACTTTGGCAAATGCTTACGCGCAGGCTGGTGGTAACGCGCAGGATTTGGTTAACTCCCTGACGTCGCTGCGCGGTGACCCGGTTGCTGCGATGGAGAAACTTACTGCCTCTGGTGTTGCCCTGAGCGCTTCAGTTATCAGTCAGGTACTGGCGCTGAATCAGCGCGGTGAAGCGGCGCAGGCCAGCCAGCTACTGATTGAAGCAGCAATGCAGTCTGAAAAAGCCCGGCTTTCAGAGTTGGGTGTTGAGGTCGATAAGACTTCTGACTCAGTGAATAATCTCGGGCAGATGTGGCTAGCTATGGCGAACCCTGCCGGTGTTGCCATCGATGATGTGGTTGGTAAGGCAAAGGTGGCTCAGAGAAATCTTGCGGCGCTTGCCGGCACGTTGCAATCAGACATTCAGAATGCCATCGCCTCTGCCCAAAATGCCCGAATAAAAAACTCTGCCGGGCTTAAAAGCTATCTTGATGCGGGAACAACCGCCGCAGAAAAGCGTACAGCGGCTATCAAAAAGCTTAATGAAAGTCTCTATGCGCCTGGTTCGTCGGATTATCAACGGATCCTGAAAGGGATTAACGACGAATACGATAAGGCGACGAAAAAGCGGAAAACCGGCGGTACGGGTGAAGGTGAAGGTCAGCGCGCACTGGAACAAGCCCAGCAGCGTAACGCTGTTTTGCTTCAACAGGCACAGACTACTGACTCGTTAACAGAATCTGAGCGACAACTGGCCGCATTTGACCAAAAAATTGCGGGACTGAAAGGGCAAACCCTGAATGCCAGCCAGCAGAGCCTGGTCAACATGCAGGGCCAAATCCGCGCGCAAATGCAGTCAAACGTCCAACTGGAGAAAGAAGCGGCGCTGCGTAAGGTTTCGCAGAAATACCAGGAAGAAAGCCGCAAGTGGCAGGAAGAAGCCAATGCTATGCAGCGCGAAGCAACTGGAAACCTGGACAAATACAGCCAGTCCGATCAGGAATCCGCTCAGGCTGAAGCGCGTCTTGCTATTGAAAATCGCTTTAGTCAGCGCCGTAACGCACTTGATAAGGATTTCACTGATAAATCATCAGCTGAATACCTGGCGCGTGTGGCGGATTTGGAAAAATACAAGCAGCAGGAATTGCAGATCACTGAAAAAAGCGTAAGTGACCGTCTGGCTGCAGAAGCTGATTATGGCGCGGGTTTCCGCCGCGGTACGCTCAACTGGATTGACAGTGCCCGGGATGCAAACAGCCAGATGGCCACTTACGCCTCCGGCCTTTTTGACAGCATGACTGATTCACTGGCCACTTTTGCTACCACGGGAAAATTCAGCTTCAAGTCTTTTACAACGTCTGTACTTTCCG
>NZ_JAEMGT010000228.1:0-1027 GCF_017655185.1 Rahnella sp. ChDrAdgB13
GAAATCACGTTTCAAATCACTTTATCTGAGAATCAAACCACATTAGCTGATTCTGAACCACATTACGGATTCGCCCGCGCACCCTCCCTGAGAATACACAAACCACCAGAAAAACGGCCGGTTTTCTGATAGTTACAGATTAGCACAATTTCTATCTGAATTATCGCAAGAAAACCCATTGTGGAAATCAACGCAAGATTACCCTGTGCCATTTATCTTTTCTTACTGGTTGTCGTGATGATTAATTTGATGCAATATAATCATCAATATATGAATCTAGTGAGGTGGTATTATGAGAACAACAGTCACAATCGATGATGTGCTGTATGCACAGGCGCTGGAAATGGCCGATCCCGGTATGGATAAGGCTGATATTTTCCGGGAAGCAGTGAAAACGTTTGTTCGGGTGCAGGCAGCAAAAAGGCTGGCTTCGCTTGGCGGTTCATCGCCTGAAATGCAGATGCCCCCTCGCCGCCGCGAGGAGCCGTCCGCATAATGACTATTCTGGTTGATACGTCCGTCTGGGTTGACCATTTCAAAAACAGGAATGACGGATTGATCCAGTTGCTGGAACGGGATCTGATTCTGACACATCCGATGATTATTGCCGAGATAGCTTGTGGTACACCTCCGGCGCCAAGGCTGAGAACGCTTGGTGATCTGGGGCTGTTACCACAGAGCCATCAGGCCAATATTACTGAAGTAATGACATTTATTGAAAATGAAAAGCTGTACGGCCTCGGATGTGGTCTGGTTGATATTACATTGCTGGCATCAACCCTGATAACACCGGGGGCAAGACTCTGGACACTGGATAAACGGTTGGAGAAGTTGGCTAAACGTCTTCATGTGAGTTATCAGCCGATTCATTGACCGAACTTAAACTACTCAGACACCCACAAGAAAACCGATGGTTTTCTTGTGGTGAAGAA
Organism: Rahnella sp. ChDrAdgB13; assembly: GCF_017655185.1. Lineage (NCBI taxonomy): Bacteria > Pseudomonadati > Pseudomonadota > Gammaproteobacteria > Enterobacterales > Yersiniaceae > Rahnella > Rahnella sp. ChDrAdgB13. Next base: position 933 of record NZ_JAEMGT010000228.1, read on the forward strand.
CGTCTCATGGAGCGTGCGCGGGTGAATCCGTAATGTGGTTCAGAATCAGCTAATGTGGTTTGATTCTCAGATAAAGTGATTTGAAACGTGATTTC